>JBDSAB010000422.1:0-3993 GCA_039922395.1 Caldimonas sp. | reverse complement strand
CTGCAGAAGGCCGAACGCACACCGATCCTCGCCGCCCTGCTGCGCACGCTGCGCAACTGGACCGGTCACGCTGGCGTGAGTTCGACAAGCCGCGACGCCGCGACGGTGCGCCAGCTCGCAAATCGGTATCGCGAGACGGATCGCGGCTTCGCTGCCGACCTGCTGAGCGCCGCCGACCGCCATGAAGAGGCTGCCCGCGCGAGCCGCCCGGGCAGCGCCGCCGACCGGCGCCACTGACGCTTCGAGCGGGGCGCTCATCGCGTCGCGATTCATGCTCGGCGAGAGCCGTCTCGCGACGTCTGCGGTCAAGGCGGCCCGGCTACGGCCGCGCGCTCGACCAGGTGATCGACCAGCCGCCGAGCCGGCGGCTGCAGCGCCGCGTAGGTCTGAAAGCAGACCGCGAAGCGGCGCAATGCCCACGCATCGGTCAGCGGAATGACCTTGATGCCGAGCATCGAGGCGACCGGCCCGCACACCTCGACCGGGATCACGCTGATGCCGAGGTTCGCCGCGACGACCCGGAACGCGGCGTCGAAGTTCGAGACCACGACCCGATAGGACACGACCCGGCCGACCTTGGCCGCCGCCCGCTGCAACATGATGTGGACCGCGCTGGTCGGATGCAGGCCGACATGCTCGTGGTCCAGCGTCTGCTCGAAGCGCAGCGACTTGCGAGCGGCGAGCGGATGGTCCGGATGAACCGCCAGCGCGAGCCGGTCGTAGCGATAGGGCCGGTGCTCGAGGCCGTGCCGATCGACGTGGTCCCAGACCACGCCGACCGCCGCACCGCCCTCGCGCAGATGGCGCACCAGTTCGTGCGAGAAGCGTTCCTCGACATCGACCTTGATGTTGCGATTGGCCGGCTCGCGCATGAACGACGCGATGTCGTCGAGCAGCGATTCGGCGATCGCCGAGACCGTCGCGACCAGCCGCACACGACCTTTCACGCCGCTGTTGAACGACGCGACATCGCTCGCGATGCGGTCCATCGTGAACAGCACCGTGCGCGCGTGCTCGAGCAGCGCAATGCCGGCCGGCGTCGGCTCGACGCCGCGCCGCGAGCGCACCAGCAGCGGCGTGCCGAGATCGGCTTCGAGCTGCGCGATGCGCTTGCTGATCGCCGACGGCTCGATGTGTTCCTGCTCCGCGGCGCGCGCCATGTTGCGGTGGTCGCAGACGGCGACGAGCAGACGGAGCGTCTTCAGGTCGATGTCGCGCATGCCCGATCATGCCGGATCGGGGCTTCCGATCCGGCAACATGACCGTTCCGAATGATCACTGGATAGTTTCGGCGGAATGTCTAAAGTCCTTCCATCGCCAGCGCAGACTGGCTTCCGAAGGAGACAGACAGTGCCCCGCTACCCCTCGAATGTCGTGATCCGCGAGGTCGGCCTGCGCGACGGCCTGCAGAGCATCCCGACCGTGCTGTCGACCGAGCGCAAGCTCGAATGGATCCGCGAGGCCCACGCCGCCGGCCAGCGCGAGATCGAGGTCGGCTCGTTCGTGCCGCCGCGTCTGCTGCCGCAACTGGCCGACACGCCCGAGCTCGTGATCTTCGCGAAGACGCTGCCGGGCCTGCTCGTCTCGGTGCTGGTGCCGAATCTGAAAGGCGCCGAGCGCGCGATCGACGCCGAAGCCGACGTGCTGCTGGTGCCGCTGTCGGCAAGCCACGCGCACAGCCTCGCCAACCTGCGCAAGACGCCCGACGAAGTCATCGCCGAGTTCGCCCGGATCCGCGCAGCGCGCGACGCGGCCGGCTCGAAGACCTTGCTCGAAGGCGGGATCGGCACCGCATTCGGTTGCACGATCCAGGGCAAGGTCGCGACTTCGGAGGTGCTGCGCTGCATGCAGGCGCTGCTCGACGCCGGCGCGGATCGGGTCAGCATTGCCGACACCGTCGGCTACGCCGATCCGGGGGCCGTGCGCGACTTGTTCGAGCAGGCCCGTGCGACCGCCGGCGAGCGCTTCTGGTGCGGCCACTTCCACGACACGCGCGGGCTCGCGCTCGCCAACGTCTACGCGGCGATGGAGACCGGCGTCGCCCGCTTCGATGCGACTTTGGCCGGCATCGGCGGCTGCCCGCACGCGCCCGGCGCGAGCGGCAACGCGTCGAGCGAAGACCTCGCCTTCATGCTGGCGAGCATGGGCATCGACACCGGCATCGACCTCGTCAAGCTGCTCGCGTTGCGCGCCAAGGTGGCCGACTGGCTGGCCGGCGAAACCCTGCACGGCACGCTCTGGCGCGCCGGCCTGCCGAAGACGTTCGACCGCTCGGCCGCCAGCGCCGCCACCGCCTGACACCGGATCACGACATGAACCACGACCAGCCGTCTTCCACACCCACCGGCCTGCCGCTCGACGGCGTTCGCGTCATCGAATTCACCCACATGGTGATGGGCCCGACCTGCGGGATGATCCTCGCCGACCTCGGCGCCGAGGTCATCAAGATCGAGCCGCCCGGCGGCGACAAGACGCGCAACCTGCCGGGCCTCGGCATCGGCTTCTTCCGCAGCTTCAACCGCAACAAGAAGAGCGTTGTCCTCGACATCAACACGCCGTCGGGCCACGCGACGGCGCTCGAGCTGATCGGCCAGTGCGACGTGATGCTCGAGAACTTCCGGCCCGGCTTGATGACCAAGCTCGGCCTCGACCACGCGACGCTCGAGAAGAAGTTTCCACGCCTGATCTACGTCTCTCACAAAGGCTTCCTGCCGGGTCCCTACGAGAACCGCCTTGCCCTCGACGAGGTCGTGCAGAACATGGCGGGGCTGACCTACATGACCGGCCCGAAGGGACGGCCGCTGCGCGCCGGCACCTCGGTCAACGACATCATGGGCGGCATGTTCGGCGCGATCGGCGTGCTCGCCGCGCTGCGCGAGCGCGAGCGCACCGGCCGCGGCCAGGAGATCCAGAGCGCCCTGTTCGAGAACTGCTGCCTGCTCGCCGCGCAGCACATGCAGCAGTTCCAGATGACCGGCGAGCCGGCGCCGCCGATGCCGTCGCGCGTGTCGGCGTGGAGCGTCTACGACGTCTTCACGATGGCCAACGACGAGCAGCTCTTCATCGGCGCGGTCAGCGACAAGCAGTTCCAGACCCTGTGCCGCGTGATCGACCGGATGGACCTCGCCGAGGACCCGGCCCTTGCGACCAACGCGCAGCGGGTCGCCCTCCGCCCCGAACTGCTGAAGTGGCTCGGCGACACGCTGATGCACCACTCGATGACGGCCCTGATGCCGCGCCTCGAAGCGGCCGGCGTCCCGTACGCGCCGATCGTCCGACCCGACCAGCTCGTCGGCGACCCGCACCTGATCGAGAGCGGCGGCCTTGTCGACATGCCGACCGACGACGGCGGCTCGACCAAGGTCGTGCTGCTGCCGCTGCTGATGGGCGGCCGCCGGCCCGGCGTGCGCCATGCGCTGCCGAAGATCGGCGAGCACACCGAAGAAGTGCTGGCGCGACTCGCGCCGCGCTGATCCTTTCCCATCCGAATCCGCATCCGCAACCGATGCGGGCGATTCCTCACATCCAGACAGGAGACCCTCATGATTCGTTCGATCCCACGCCGCACCGTCCTCGCGCTCGCCACCGGCGCACTGCTCGCAGCCACCGGCGTCCATGCCCAGAGCAGCGGCCCGATGCGGGTGATCCTGCCGATCGGCGCCGGCTCGGGCGTCGACACGATCATGCGGGCGGCCCAGAACGACCTCTCGAAGGCGCTCGGCGGACAGCCCGTCGTGATCGAGAACCAGCCCGGCGCCGGCGGCATCACCGGCACGTCGGCGATCGTCAAGGCCGCGCCCGACGGCAACACGATCGGCGTGATCTCGAACAACCACGCGGTCAACCCGAGCGTGTTCAAGAAGATTCCGTACGACAGCCTGAAGGACATCACGCCGATCAGCGTGGTCGGCAGCACGCCGTTCGTGCTGGTCGTCAATCCGGCCAAGGTGCCCGCCAGGAACGCGAAGGAACTGCAGGCGTTTCTGAAGGCCA
>JBDSAB010000421.1:0-18746 GCA_039922395.1 Caldimonas sp. | reverse complement strand
TGCGTGGGATCGGGATGTAGCCGGCTTCGGGCATGCCCGGCGCGCCCTTGGGGCCGATGCGCTTGAGCACCAGCACGTCCTGCGCGGTGACGTCGAGGTCGTCGGCATCGATCCGCATCGCCATGTCCTCGAGGTTCTCGAACACGACCGCGCGGCCTTCGCTTTCCATCAGCGCCGGGTCGGCCGCCGACTGCTTGATGATGGCGCCGCCGGGTGCGAGGTTGCCGCCCAGCACCGCAATGCCGCCTTGCGGATAGATCGGGTTGCCGATGCTGCGCACCACGTCCTGCACATGGCCCGGACCGGACCGATCCAGCTCCTCGCCGAGGGTACGGCCGGTGACGGTGAGCGCATCCAGCTTCAGCAGCGGCTTCAGTTCGCGCAGCAGCGTGGCCATGCCGCCGGCGTGGTGGAAGTCCTCCATATAGTGCTGGCCCGAGGGCTTGAGGTCGAGCAGCACGGGCGTCTCGCGGCCCATGCGATCGAGCGCCTGCATGTCGATGTCCAAACCCATTCGCCCGGCGATCGCCGCGAGGTGGACGATGCCGTTGGTGCTGCCGCCGATCGCGAGCAGCACCCGCATCGCGTTCTCGAACGCGGCCGGCGTGAGGACCTTGTCGATGGTCAGCTTGTCGCGCGCTATCTGCACCGCCTGCGCGCCGGTCTGCTCGGCGATGCGGATGCGGTCGGCGGTGACCGCGGGCGGCGAGGCACCCCCCGGCATCGTCATGCCGAGCGCCTCGGCGATGCAGGCCATCGTGCTCGCGGTGCCCATCACCGAGCAGGTGCCGACGCTCGCGACCAGCTGGTTGTTGACCTCGGCGATCTCGTCGGCGTCGATCTCGCCGGCGCGGAATCGCCCCCAGTAGCGCCGGCAGTCGGTGCAGGCGCCGACGCGCTCGCCGCGCTGCGCACCGGTCAGCATCGAGCCGGTGACGAGCTGGATCGCGGGGATGCCGGCGGACGCTGCGCCCATCAGTTGTGCCGGCACGGTCTTGTCGCAGCCGCCGATCAGCACCACCGCGTCCATCGGCTGGGCGCGGATCATCTCCTCGGTGTCGATCGACATCAGGTTGCGCTGGAACATGCTGGTCGGCGCGGCGAAGCTCTCGTGGATCGAGATCGTCGGGAACGCCATCGGCAGGCCGCCGGCGAGCATCACGCCGCGCTTGACCGCCTCGACCAGCTGCGGCGCGTTGCCGTGACACGGGTTGTAGTCGCTGCCGGTGTCGGCGATCGCGATCACCGGGCGGTCGAGCGCTGCGTCGGTGAAGCCGGCGCCCTTGATGAAGGCCTTGCGCAGGAACAGCGAGAACTCGCGGTCGCCGTAGTCCGTCAGGCCCTTGCGCATGCCGCTGTCGGCGGGCGGGCGAACGTCGGATTCAGCGTTCGTTTTCTCTTTCGGCGGCGTCGGCATGGGCAAACCCTTTTGCGGTGATGATGCGATCGAAGCAGGACGGCCTTAGTGCGTAGCGCTCCATGGCGTGTGCGTCGCCTGCGTTCGATGGGAATTGGATCATGGCCGAATCGACAGACCTCACCGGTGACCCGACATGAAGCTGGTCGATCTGCAAGGTCGCCGCGTGCTCATCACGCAATCCGACGAATTCATGGGGTCGGCATTGCAACGCGTGTTCGGCGCGCTCGGTGCCGAGGTGTGTGCCGACCCGCGTGCCTTCGGCGACGATCCGGCGCTCGCGGCCCGCGTCGTCGAAGAGGCTGGCGCGGTCGAGGTGCTGATCGCGCACCTGGCCTGCCCGGCGCCGTCGACACCGGTCGGCGATGTCGATGACGACGAGTGGCGGCGCGTCTTCGCGCAGCTTGTCGACCCGCTGCCGCGCCTGGTTCGCGCCGTGCTGCCGCAGATGCGGGCGCGCGGTGGCGGCCGGATCGTCGTGATGGGCAGCGCGGCGGCGCTGCGCGGCCAGAAGCGCACGTCGACCTACAGCGCGGCGCGCGGTGCGCAGCTCGCCTGGGTGCGCGCGGCCGGCATCGAGCTCGCGCGCGACAACATCCAGCTCAATGCGATCGCGCAGAACTTCGTCGACAACCCGACCTACTTTCCGCCCGAGGTGCAGGCGAATCCGGCGTTCCACGAGCGGCTGAAGCGCGAAGTTCCGCTCGGCCGCCTGGTCAGCGGCGACGAGGATGCGCTGTTCGCGGCCTACCTCGCCAGCGACGCCGCGGCGTGCTTTGTCGGGCAGGTGTTTCCGGTCTGTGGTGGCTGGGTCGCCTGAATAGGTCAGCGTGGACACGACGAAGCGTCGTCCATTGCCTTGTGACGAGGCGCCTTAAACCGGCTGGCAGATCGCCGCACGACGCGCGCTGTTGACCCGGACGATGTCGTCGAGGGCGACGCGGATCAGCAGGTCCTCACGACCGCCGCCGCCGATGGCCCAGCCGCTCAACGTGTCGTCGACGACCACGGTCGTCGGTCGCGCGAAGCCGAGAGGCGCCACGCCACCAGCGGGATAGCCAGTCTGTTCCAGCACCTCGGCAGAGGAGGCGAAGCGGAGCGACTTGACATCGAGGGCGGCCGCGACGCGCTTGCGATCGAGGCGCCGGTCGCCCGGCAGGATCGCTGCAACAAACCGAGTGCCATCGGTCAGCACCATCGTCTTGACGATGGCCGAAAGCGGGACGCCGAGGATGCGCGCCGCGCTTTCGGCAGTCGCCGCGGCGGCACCGTGGCCGACGATGGCGACGTCGATGCCCGCGTCCGCGATGCAGCGGGCGAGCCGTTCCGGCAGGCCGTCGCCCATCGGTGCGGCCTTGAGTGCCCGCTCGGTCGGCGTCTCGGAATCGTGGATGTGGTCGGCGTCGTTCATCTGGGACTCGCTGGCAGCGAGCCAAGGATAGACGCCGCGGCCTGCAAGGCCGTTTGGATGAGGGGAGGGCGTTTGCCGCTCGGTCTAAGCGATGCCGACCGCGACGCGCCGCTAACGTCGCGTGAAGGAGGCGAGCGCGTTCGACGCCAGTCGCCCGGCAGCGGACCTTAGCGCCGACTCTCTTGAAACCGCGTCGCCAGCTCGCTGTCGAAGCGACTGCCGAGCACCGAGTCGCGTGCCTTTGCACGTTTCGCCGCGCGCTTGCCTTCGACGATGTCGATCTGGCGCTGGCGCGCGGCGCGCGCCTTTTCGGCTTCGCGCTTTTCCTTCTCGGCCTCGGCTCCGACGCCGAGGTTCTCGAGCGCGCCGCGCCGGCGTTCGGCCTTGCGCTCTTCCATGCGCGACATCTCACGGCGCTTGTTCAGCCCGGATGCGTCGGCGTACCACCACCACAGCAGCGCCACGCCGAGCGGCGCCGCGACCCAGCCCCAGGCCCAGGCGTTGACCGGGCCAATGTCAGCCAGCTTCAGGGCGACCAGAAGGGCGCCCATGATCACGAACGGCATCGCACAACTCTCCGAAAACGAAAGGTCAGGATCCTTGCGCCGACCGCCGGAACACGCCCGGGGTGGTGTCGAGTTGCTCGTCATCGACCTCGCGCAGGACCATCGTGCCCTCGATGCGCTCGGCATCGGGGTACAGCCGAGCAGCCTCAGCGACGCTGCAGGCGAACATCGTCCGGCAGATGCGGCCGGATTCGGTGTCGCGGTAGCGCCAGCGCCAGTGCTCGATCTTGCTCACGGCAATGGCTCGTTCAGCTGGCCAGCGTGACACGCAGGGCCGAGCCGGCGTCGGCGGCGTCGGCCGTGCGGGCCTCGGTGCCTTCGAGGCGGGCCTGGCGCTCGTCGAGCGGGCGGCAGATGCGGCTGCTCAGTCGGCTCAGGCGGTCGGACCGGTTGAGGGCGTCGAACACCGCGTCCGGCGTGATCAGCAGGGCGAACGGGTTCGGGGTCGATTCGGCGAGTTCCATGCGGGCTCCAGGTGACGAGTGCTCACTGTAGGAACCGTTCGACCGGCGTAACAGACGGTGCGGGGATAGATCGCTTGTCAGGCTTTTTCCGACAGCGTGTCAGGAGTGCAGGAGATTGGGCTCGCTCGGCAAAGGCTCTGGGCCGCGCGTGGGTCCGAGATTCGTCACGGCGCCGAGGCGGCGCCGACGCCTGGGCGCCGAGCCGGCACAGAGGTTCAAGCGGCCGGCGCCAGCTCGGTCCGGATTTCGGTCACGGCCTGTGCCATCAGCTTGTGCACCGGGCACTTCTCGGCCACCGTCAGCAGCTCCTGCCGCTGGGCGTCGGTCAAGGGTCCGCCGAGCGCGAGCGTCACGCGCAAGCGATAGACGCCGCGCCGCTCCTCGCTGTCGTCGCGCTCGACGGTGGCCTGAACATCCTCGATCGGCATCTTCTTGCGGTTCGCATACCAGAGCACCGTCATCGCCTTGCAGGCGCCGAGCGCGCTGTCGTAGAGGTCGTGCGGCGTCGGGCCCGCGTCCTCGCCGCCGTTCGCTTCAGGTTCGTCGGTCGGGAACGCGTGGGCGCGAACCGAGACGGTGTGCATCATCTTGCGCGAAAGGTCGCGCGTTACGCGGATCGTCATGGCGGGGTCCTCCGGGTGCTCACATTGTCGAGCGGCGATGAGATCCCGTGCAGCGCGGCTGGCGACATCGCAGAATCGGGCGATGACGCACCTCATCGGACTTTCGGGCAGCCTGCGCCGCGGCTCCTACAACAGCGCACTGCTGCGCGCCGCCGAGGCGCGCATGCCGGAGGGCAGCACGCTGACGATCGCGTCGATCCGCGGCATCCCGCTGTACGACGGCGACGAGGAGGCGGCCCACGGCGTTCCGGAGGTCGTCGCGCGCCTGAAGGACGAGATCGCCGCGGCCGACGGGCTGCTGATCGCGACCCCCGAATACAACAACGGCATTCCCGGCGTCGCGAAGAACGCGATCGATTGGCTCAGCCGGCCGGCCGGCGACATCGGCCGGGTCTTCGGCGGCAAGCCGGTTGCGCTGTTCGGTGCCTCGCCCGGCGGCTTCGGCACGATCCTGTCGCAGAGCGCGTGGCTGCCGGTGCTGCGCACCCTGGGCGCCGAGCTGTGGTCAGGCGGCCGCCTGCTGGTCTCGCGCGCCGGCCAGGTGTTCGACGCGAGCGGCGCGCTGGTCGATCCGAAGATCGACGCGGTGCTGCGCCAGTTCGTCGAGGGCTTCGTCGCGCACGTACGGCACTGACGATTCAGGCGGCGGCCGCAGTCGCCTGGCCCGATCGCTCGACGGCGTGGCGCATCGTCAAGCGCAGCATGTCGCGCTGCGCATGGCTGCCGCCGATCCGGTGCGCGATCGGGGGCAGGCTGGCCATCAGGGTCACCGCGAGCCGGTCGTTGCCTTCGCCGTAGGCCATCAGCGCACGGCAGGCCGGCAAGCCGATCTCGCGCGTCGTCAAGCCGTGCCGCGTCGGCAGCGACTGGCCGCGGAGCAGGCCGTCTTCGAGGCGGCGCGCCTGGGCCCATTGGCCGGCGCCGACGAACGACAGCATCGCGTGCACGTCGTTGAAGGTGCAGAAGGCGTCGTCGATGCGCGGCGCCCAGGCCGCGGCCAGGTCGTTCCAACGCGTTCCGCCATCGCCGCCGAGCAGCCGCACCCGCCACAGCAGCGCGGTCGCGTCGATCAGGTCGGCGACCTCGCCGCCGTGGCCGGTCGCGAGGCGCCGGTCGTAGAGCGCGAGCGCGCCGTCGATCCGCTCCTGCGTCAGGTGGTACAGCGCGACGTGCCACCAGACGTGGGTTGCAACCACGCTGTCGTCGGCCCAGGCGGCGACGTGCTCGCGCAGCCAGCGCAGGCCGTCCTGCGGGCGCCGGGTCATCTCGAACACATGCGCCATCACGTGATGTGCACGTGCATCCGCATGGTCGAGCGCGAGCGCCGTGTGCGCTGCGGCCTCGGCGCGGCCGTAGTCGCCGGTCTCCTCGAGCGCGAAGGCGTGCATCGCGAGCACCGCCGAGTGCCCCGGCAGGTCGGCCGACCACGCCGGCAGCACCGCGTCGAGGCGCGCCTTCATGCCGGGCGAGTCGCCGGTCGCGTAGTCGAACGCGTGGGCGACCTGGAGCGCGAGCACGTCGCGCGGCTCGTGCCGCAGCAGCTCGCCGAGGAGCGTCTTCGCGCCTTCGTAGTCGTCGGCGAGCACCGCCGCGACGGTCGCGATGTGCAGGCGTTCGCGGCGGTTCGCCGGCAGCCCAGCGGCGCGCGCGAGCACCGGCAGCGCCGTCCGCACGCGTTGCGGGTCGCGGCTGCAGAGCGAGAGGTAGGCCTGCAGCACGTGCGCCATCACGAAGCCGGGCGCGTCGTCCAGCGCCGCGGCGACCGCGACGTCGGCGCCGGTGCGCCAGCCGAGGAAGCGCTCGACGCCCACGTCGAACGCGACCCGCGCCGCCGGCGTCGAGCCGGAGACGGCGCAGCCGCGCGCGTCGGCAACGTTCATGGGCTGGTCCTCGATTGCGCCGCCTCGGCCGGCGCGATGTTGTGGTTCATCCGGAACAGGTTGTCCGGATCGAAGCGCTGCTTCAGGGTCTGCAGACGCGCGTGGTTGGCGCCGTAGCTCGCCGCCACGCGCTCGCCTTCATCCTCGGTCAGGAAGTTGACGTAGCCGCTGCCGGTCGCATGCGGCGCCGCCGCCTCGAAGACTTCTCGGGCCCAGCCGCGCACCCGCGCGTCGTCGGCCGGATCGGACCAGCGGCCGTGCACGTTCATGATGTACTGCGCATCGCGGCCGACGAAGGCGGTCGCGTCCGCCTTCACCCGCGCCATCGCGCCGCCGAGCTGCGCCATGAAGATCTCGCACTCCGGGCCCGGCAGGCGGCCGGCGGCTGCGATCACGATGTCGAGTGCGGCATCGGTCAGCGTGCTGAAGTTGTTCGATTTCCAGTAGTTGCGGCCGCCGGCGCCGAGCAGCGGATCGAACGCAGTCTGGAAGCCGGCGTACGGCGTCGGCCCGAGCGCTGAGCCGACCGGGTCGCCGAAGCGCAGCACCGGCGCCACCGCACGTTCACCCGCCTCGAGGCTGCCGCTGTGGACGAGCGGCAGGATCACGACCTCGCTGCCATGCACCGATGCCGGCAGGAACGGCAGCGGGGGTGCCTTGCGCAGCACCGCCCAGACGCTGAGCTCCTCCGGCGCGGTCGCATTGAAGTCACGCCACGCGCGCAGGACCTGGCGCGCTTGCGCGAACGGATAGACGACGAGTCCTGCATAGACCTCGGGGCCGACCGGATGCAGCTTGAACTCGAACGACGTGACGACGCCGAAGTTGCCGCCGCCGCCGCGCAATGCCCAGAACAGATCGGGCTCGCGGGTCGCCGAGACGCTGCGGATCGTGCCGTCGGCGGTGACGACGGTCGCGCCGAGCAGGTTGTCGATCGTCAGGCCGTGGCGGCGCGTCAGCCAGCCGAAGCCGCCGCCCAAGGTCAGGCCGGCCACGCCGGTGGTCGAGTTGATGCCGAGCGGCGTCGCGAGGCCGTGCGTCTGCGCTTCGCGATCGAAGTCGGCGAGCAGCGCACCGGGGCTGACCGTGGCGGTCCGGCCCGCCACGTCGATGCGGATCTGCTTCATGCCCGACATGTCGAGCATCAGGCCCTGGTCGGCGACAGCGTTGCCGGCGATGTGGTGGCCGCCGCCCTTCACGCTGAGCAGCATCCGATGGGCCGCAGCGAACTTCACGGCGGTCTGCACGTCGCGTTCGTTCAGGCAGCGCGCGATCAGCGCGGGATGGCGGTCGACGGTGCCGTTCCAGACCTTGCGGGCGTCGCCGTAGGCGGCATCGGACGCGCTCAGCACGCCTCCGCTGATCTGTGCCTTGAAGCTCTCGACGTCGGTTGACGACAACTGCTGGACCTCGCGGTCCAGCGTCTGGTAGCTCGTTGCTTGCATGGTGTGCTCCGGGGTTCTGTGGAAGCGGCGCGCCCGGTTCGGGCGCGTGAGTCCATTCTTCGATCCCGTGCACGCGCCGACTTGACCGCGCGTCGCCAGCGCTTGTCCGCGCGTCTTCCGATGGAGTCGCCCGCGGTCCCCGTCGACCGGACGCCCCATGCGGCTTGATCGACGGGCGCGCATCCGCGGCGCGCCTGATGAGTCGCCAGCGGGCTAGTAGCGCACCAGCACCCGGTACTTCAGCGACGTGTTGCCATTGGCCGGAACGCGCACCTGCCATTCGGCGGTGCCCGACGCGACCTTCGCGTGCGGCTGCGACTCCTCGAGCATCGTCCAGTCGCCCGGGACCGGCTCGCGCACCGTCACGGTCACGGCTTCGCTCTTCGCATTGCGCAGCACGATCTCGAAGGCGCTCTCGGCCACGTAGCTCGCCTTGTTGGTCGGCTCGCGCCGGCGGAAGTCGGTCTGGCGCTTGTCGGCGGTGACATCGAACGCCTCGCCGAGGCGGAGCCGGACCTTCTCGTTCTTCGCGGTGTGGTCGATGCGGTCCTCGCCCACGAACTGGGCATTGCCCGCGCTGTCGCGCTTGTAGACCCGGACCACGCCCTTCGGCAGCGGCTGTCCGAGGCGCGCGCTCTCGGTGTTCATGAACTCGACGTAGACGGCGGTCTTCATCTTCTGGCCGATGTCGCCGACGCTCGAGCGGTAGTAGTAGTCGGACCCGTTCAGCAGCAGCTCCTTCCTGACCGGGACCGCCGCCGCGTTCAGCAGTGCGACCTGCTTGGTCTGGTTGTCGGCCAGCGTGGTCGGTCGCTGCAGGGTGTAGAGGTGGTACTCGAACAGCGTCTCCTGCGCCATCGCCGGGGCGGCCGCCGACTTCGCCATCACGGCATCGGCCATCAGGCTGGCCCGCCGAATCTCCTGACGCACGCGGTTGACGTCGCCGGCCACCAGCTGCAGCTTCGCACGCGGGTACGCGGTACCGCTGCGGTTGGTCAACGTGACCCACCCGTTGAGGTCGAGCGCGCTGTCGCCGGCGTTCAGCTCGGCGACGTAGTCGGCCTGCCACGACAGGCCGCCGCTCAGGTACGTCAGCTCGACGTCCTGCGCGCCGGGCACCCGGTTGTGCAGCTCGGTGACGAGGGTGGGGCGGTCGCGCAGGTTCGGCGGCACGCCGTCGAACACGATGCGGCCCGGCGCCCCGATCTCGATGCGGTCGCCGATCTGCAGCACGGCGCCCTCCGCGGTCGACAGGACCTTCGCGCTCTCGACGGTTTCTGCGCCGGTCGTCGGGTGGGTCCGGATCACGCGCACCGTGCGGCCGGTGTACTTCTCGAGCAGCTTGGCCGGCGTCAGCAGGTCGAAGTCGAAGTTCTGCTCGAGCAGGTCGAAGCCGCCCGGGTTCGACAGGCTGCGCAGCTGCGCGGTCTCGGGGCGCATCCGCGCGCTGACGTCGCGCAGTGCGATGCGGTTGCGACCGGGATCGAGGACGACGCGGCGCGCCTCCTTGATGAGGGCGAGATCTTCGTTGTAGATCGTGACGGCGACCGATTGCTGATCGTCCAGCGTGCTGCGGCGCTCCGCAGCGGGTGCGCCCGGCGAGGACGCGCTGGCAGCCGGGCCGGCTTGCTGAGCCGCCGCGGGCAGGGCCAGAAAGGCGGCGGCGATCGCGGCGCAAAGGGTCGAGAGCGGCAGGGTGGTCGGCATGGAAGGTTCCTCAAAGCGCAGCAAGTCCTGCGCGCTGGTTGATACGGCGCCCGCCTGCGAACGGGGTGAACGACATGGCCGAAAGTCGGATGGCGCAAACCAGGATGACAGCGGGTGGTGCCGGGACTAAGCTCCCGCACCCCGCGGATGTCCCGCAGGTTCTTCAAATTGAGCGAGGTCACGATGAAGGCACCGGCGCGTCGACAGTTCCTGAAAGCGGGCACCTCCCTCGCACTCTGCGGCGCGCTGCCGCAGACGCTGCAGGCGGCGATGGGGCCGAACGACAAGTTCGATCTGTTGATCCGCAATGCCAACGTGCTCGACCCGAGCCAGAACCTGTCCGGCAAGCACGACATCGGCATCCGCTACGGCCAGATCGAATCGATCGCGCCGACGATCGCGGCCGAGCGCGGGGCCCGCGTGATGGACGTCGGCGGCAAGCTCGTGACGCCAGGCCTGATCGACCTGCATTGCCATTCGTACCCGTACGGCTCGGCGATCGGCATCCCCGCCGACGAGCTGGTCGCGCACCAGTGCACGACGACCGTGGTGTCGGCGGGCGATGCCGGCGCGAACAACTTCGCCGCCTTCCGGCGCTTCATCGTGCCGGCTTCGCGCACGCGCCAGTACGCGTTCGTGCACATCGCGGTCGCCGGACTCGCCGGCTTTCCGGTCCCCGAGCTCTTCAACATCGACTACGCACAGCCGGAAGCGGCCGCGCGGGCGGTCGCCGAGAACGCCGACATCGTGCTCGGCGTCAAGGTGCGCATGAGCGAGAACGTGATCGCGCGCCACGGCACCGAGCCGCTGAAGCGCGCGATCCGCGCCTGCGAGCTGTCGGGCGTGCCGGCCAAGGTGATGTGCCACATCGGCGGCGTCTCCGATCGCGCGCTGATGTCGCAGCTGCTCGACCTGCTTCGCCCCGGCGACGTGCTGACGCACTGCTACTCGGGCGCGCCGAACAACGCCGGCGAAGGCACGAACATCGTGCAGGACGGCAAGCTGCTGCCGGCCGCGCTGGCGGCGAAGAAGCGCGGCGTGATCTTCGACATCGGCCACGGCGGCGGCAGCTTCGACTACACGGTCGCTGAAGCCGCCATCGCGCAGGGCTGCACGCCCGACACGATCTCCTCCGACGTCCACGTGTTCTCCGGCAACACGCCCGGCATGCCCTACCTGCCGTGGGTCATGAGCAAGCTGATCGGCCTCGGCTTCTCGCTGCCCGAAGTCGTCGCGATGGCGACGACCGCGCCGGCCCGCGTGATCGCCCGGCTGCCGAAGCACGGCACGCTGCAGACCGGCGCGCCGGCCGACCTGTCGATCCTCGATGCGGTCGAGGGTCCGGTCGAGTTCGTCGACACACGCAACAACAAGCGAACCGGCAAGATGCACCTGCGCCCGATCGGCGCGGTGGTCGCGGGCGTCGCGTTCGGTCGGCCTTACCAATCGCCGTTCGGCGTTCGCTGAGCGCGGAGTTGGTGGGCAATCTGGCCGGGCTTGGTCCGCCTGCTCGACCTCCGGACCTCATTTGTCGCCGGAGCCCGGCCGACGGATTTCGCGACGCCGGTAGTCTTCGCGAGCCTCCTCGGCGCGCTTCATCTCTCGCTCGCGCATCTCGGCAGTCGGGGCCGCGCACTTGACGCGGGTCGGGATGTTGCTCCCGGTCGCCGGCTCCCGGTTGATGCAGCTCTCCTGCGCCAGTTGCGTGTCGACAGGCTCGCTGGTCGCGCAAGCAACCGTCAGCAGGGCGATGGACAAGGCCAGCAGCATTTTCATGTCGGTCTCCTGCCGTGAGGTCGAACGTAGCGCGCTGAATCATGGCATACCGCGATCGTTGGCGAAGGCCCCGGTCTGCGGGATCGCAAACCGTGGACGGCATTCGCCCATGGTTCATTCTGCGCATGGGTGCTGGCCGGCGACCTGCGATAGCGGCATGAAGCGCACGCCGTCGCAGCGACGCCTGCGACCTTCCGTGGTGGCGTCGTGAAGCCGGCCCGGGCCCGATCGCGGCGCTTCCGCTGGGTGCTCGGCGTCACGTTGATGTTCGTTCTTGTGGGCGGTGCAGTGACGTTCTGGGTGCTGTCGATGCCCCAGTTCGGCGGCCGCCTCGACGGCGAGCGGCTGGCGCGTGCGCGCGCCAACCCGCACTTTCACGACGGCCGCTTCGTCAACCCGCTGCCGCCGGCCGGCTACACGCTCTCCGATGTGTGGAACCTGCTCGTCGGCCAGTTCGGCGACGAGATGCGCAGCCCGCCCGGTCCGATCCCGGTGCTGGCGGTCGATCCTGCCGCGCTGAAGACCATCCCGCCGACGCCGGGACTGCAGGCGTTCTGGATCGGCCATGCCGGCGTCTACGCGGCGATCGACGGCGTGCGCCTCCTCGTCGACCCGGTGTTCGCCGACTACGCCTCGCCGTTCGACATCGGACCGCGGCGCTTCCATCCGACTCCGCTGGGGCTCGAGGACCTGCCGCCGATCGACGCCGTGCTGATCACGCACGACCACTACGACCACCTCGACATGCGCACGGTCCAGCACCTGGCTCGGCGCGGAACCGCGTTCTTCGTGCCGCTCGGCATCGGTGCGCACCTGCAGGCCTGGGGCGTGCCGCCGGCGCAGATCCACGACCTCGAGTGGTGGCAGGAGCGGGCGCTGAAAGGCGTCAGGATCGTGTCGACGCCGTCGCGCCACTATTCGGGCCGCGGTCTCACCGACCAGCGCGCGACGCTGTGGACGTCGTGGTCGGTGCTCGGGTCGCGGCATCGCTTCTACGTCAGCGGCGACACCGGCTATTCGGACCACTTTCGCGCGATCGGCGAACGCTTCGGTCCGTTCGACCTGGCATTCGTCAAGATCGGCGCGTACGGCCCGGGTGCGCCGTGGCTCGACATCCACATGAGCGCCGAAGACGCGGTCCGCGCACATGTCGATGTGCGCGCGCGGCGTCTGTTCCCGGTCCACTGGGGTACGTTCAACCTCGCGTTCCACGCCTGGGACGAGCCGATCCGGCGTGCCGTCGCGGCCGCGCAGCGCGAGCGGGTCGAGCTGCTGACGCCGCGCATCGGCGAGATCGTCGACGCGGACAAGCCGTTTGCGTCGAACCCTTGGTGGGAAAGCGTGCGGTGACATCGGTCGGTGGCGCTCGGCCGCGCATCGCGAGCAGCGGGCCGTAGGGCTCTGACCGCCTCCATCGAAAACTGAAGGGGTGTGTCCACCCGGGAACCTCGATGGCCGTTGAAGGCTCGAACGCCATCTGACATCGCCGAGCGACGATGCATTTGGTTTCCTTGTCGGTGTTGTTCTGCCGCTTCTGCTATTTCCTCGCAAGAGGCAACTGTCTAAGCTCGGAAGTCGGTTTCGGGAGTTGTCATGAGCCCGGTCGAGAGACGCCAGTGCGACCAAGACCAGTTGACGCCAGAGGTCCTTGCGCTGCTTCTCAGCTGCGGGGCGCGCATCCGTGCGACCGACGTTGCCGCAAGGGCAATCGCCGCGGCGCACGCTTCACCAGCGGCCGGGGACTCGGCCTCGGCGTCGTCACAGACTGTCGTACACCAGGTAGCCGACCCAGATCCAGAATCCGGCGACCAGCGCGAAGAACAGCGGCCACGTGAGTCGTTCCGCCAGCGTCTGGGGGCGCTTTTCTCTTTTCACGTTGTCACCTCCCTGGGCCGTGTCGGCCTTCTGGTTCGGAGGGTACGTCGTTTGCTTCACGCCCGCACGCAACCTTCAGGTGCCAAGCATGGCTGACGCGACCGGCTCGGGACGATCCGCCTTCGGATGCTGATCGCGCTCGACTACGACGGGACCTACACCGCCGACCCCGGACTGTGGCATCCCTTCATCGCCGCTTCGCGTGCCCGGGGACATCTGGTCTTCGTCGTGACGATGCGGTTCCCGTCCGAGGGCCGTGAGGTCGAGCAGCGCCTCGGACCGCACGTCGACCGCATCATCTTCACGGGGCGCGAAGCCAAGCGCCGGCATCTCGAACGGCTCGGCCACGACGTCGACGTCTGGATCGACAACCATCCCGAGTACATCGAGGGCGATGCATCGCCGGCCACCCTCGCCGGCGTGCGACGGTCGGCGCGCTGGGGTGCCGTCCTCGGCCGGATTTTCCGCTTCGTCTGGCCGGAGCGGCCGGTCACCGCCGCGCGCCCGCGTGCGCCCGAAGCGGAGCGGGTTGCTCAAGCCGCCGTGGCGGGCGAGCCGGTCACGCTCGACGGCGAGCGGCCGTCCGAGCGCCTCGTGATGGTCTACGGCTTCAAGATCTGGTCGGAGAGCCAGGGCCGCTACCGCGTGTCGAAGTACAAGGCTCCGCGCGAGGTGCTGGCGCGCTACGACGTCGAGATCATCAGCGAGACCGCGCAGGTGATCGCCCGGTCGGAGCTCGACGGCAAGGGCCGCTACCTGAGCGAGGAGAACCGCTTCGCCGAGTCGTCGTTCCGCTCTTCATCCTTCGATCTGCAAAGCGGCCTGCAGGTGATCGAGGACCCGCCGGTCCCGAGCGGCGCTGGCGGCGACGCGAAAAAGCAAGCCACCGAATCGACGTGAACCGCGCGCCCGGGCGCAGCCGCCGCTCCGCGATCAACCGCGCCAGAACTGCGAGGTCAGCAGCACCAGCACCGGCAGCAGCTCGATCCGGCCGAGCAGCATGCCGAACGTGCAGACCCAGGTCTGGAAGTCGGTCAGTGACGCGTAGTTGACCGAGGGCCCGACCTCGCCGAGGCCCGGGCCGATGTTGTTGACGCAGGCGAGGACCGCAGTGAAGGCGGTGACGACATCGAGGCCCGAGAACAGCAGCAGCATCGTCAAGGTGATGATGGTGGCGCCGTAGATCATCATGTAGGCGAGCACGCTCTGCAGCACGCGCGGCGCGACCACCGACTCGCCGAGCACCACCGGGTTGACGATGTTCGGGTGGACGAGGCGGACCAGCTCGCGCTGCGACTGCTTCAGCAGCAGGATGACGCGGATCATCTTGATGCCGCCTCCGGTCGACCCGGCGCAGGTCGCGAAGCAGCCGAGGCCGATCATCAGGACCGGCGCGAACGGCGGCCACTGCGCGTAGTCCGAGATCGCATAGCCGCCTGTCGTCGCCACCGAGATCACGTGAAAGGCGGTGTGGCGAAGTGCCTTGAGGTAGTCGTCGTAGGTGCCTTGCACGGTCAGGTAGGCCGAGATCACGACGATCGAACCGAGGACGACGCCGAAGAACGCGCGCAGCTCGAGGTCGGACCCCAGCACGCGCAGCGAACGGCTGCGCCAGGCCACGAAGTAGAGCGCGAAGCTGACGCCGGACAGCATCATGAAGAGCATGGCGACGATCTCGATCGCCGGCGAGTTCCAGTGACCGAGGCTGGCGTCGTGCGACGACAGTCCGCCGAGGCTCACGGTCGAGAACATGTGCATCATCGCGTCGGCCCAGTCCATGCCGGCGATGCGGTAGGCGAGCAGGCAGGCGATCGAGAGCACGCCATAGACGATCCAGAGGCCGCGCGCCGTGCGCGAGATGCGGGGCGTCAGCTTCTGGTCCTTCATCGGGCCGGGCGTCTCGGCGCGGAACATCTGGGTCCCGCCGACGCCGAGCATCGGCAGGATCGCGACCGCGAGCACGACGATGCCGAGCCCGCCGACGTAGTTCAGGAAGCAGCGCCAGACGTTGATCGACAGCGGCAGGCTGTCGAGTCCGCTCAGCACGGTTGCGCCGCTCGCCGAGAAGCCCGACATCGCCTCGAAGTAGGCGTCGGTGATGCTGAGGTTCGGCAGCGCGAGCTTCAGCGGCAGTGCCGCGAAGGCCGGCAGCACGGCCCAGATCAGGCTGACCAGCAGGAAGCCGTCGCGTGGCTGCAGCTCGCGCCGGTGCCTTGAGGTCGCCAGCGCCACCGTCAGGCCGAGGCCGAGCGTCGCCAGGCCCGAGATCGCGAACGCAGACGCGGCGCCATCGCCGCCGATCCAGGCGGATGCGAGCGGCAGCGCCATCAGCAGCGCGAACATCACGACGATGCGACCGACCGGTCCGAGGACGGCGAGCAGCGTGTACGACATCAGAGAAACATTGCGCCGACCTGGAACAGCCGTTCGACCTCGCGCACCATCCGCTTGTGCGGCAGGAACACGATGATGTGGTCGCCGCTCTCGATCACCGTGTCGTGATGCGGAATGATGACCTGGCCGTCCGCGCCTTCGCCGCGCACCAGCGCGCCGATCTGCGCCCCGGCCGGCAGCGTAACTTCCTCGATCCGTCGCCCCACCACCTTCGACGACTTGCGGTCGCCGTGCGCGACCGCCTCGAGCGCCTCGGCGTCGCCGCGCCGCAGCGAGTACACGGCCTCGACGTGGCCGCGCCGCACGTGCGTCAGCAGCTCGCCGATCACGGTCTGCGCCGGCGACAGCGCAATGTCGATCTGGGTGCCCTGGACCAGGTCGGCGTAGGCGCGGCGATTGATCAGCGCCAGCACGCGCTTCGCGCCGAGCCGCTTGGCCAGCAGGCAGGCCATGATGTTGTCCTCGTCGTCGCTGGTCAGCGCGAGGAAGAGTTCGGCGTCGCGGACGTTCTCGTTCTCGAGCAGCTCCTCGTCGGTCGAGTCGGCGTTCAGCACCAGCGTGTCGGCAGGCAGCTGGGTCGCCAGGTATTCGCAGCGCTGCGCGTTGCTCTCGATGACCTTGACGCGACAGTCCTTCGCGAGCTGGCGCGCGAGCCGCAGCCCGACCTTGCCGCCACCCGCGATGATCACGCGCTTCACCGGGTTGTCGCGCCGCCGCAAGGTATCGAGGACGCGCCGGATGTCGCTCGTCGCGGCGAGCACGAAGACCTCGTCGCCCGGCTCGATCCGGGTCGCGCCGTCGCACAGGATCTGGCGATCGCCACCGCGCTCGTCGGTGCGGTAGATCGCGACGAACCGCATCGCGCTGTCGGGAACCAGGGTCGGCAGCTCCGAGATGATGTGGCCGACCATCGGCCCGCCGCTGATCGCGCGCACCGCGATCAGGCTGACCCGACCGAGCGCGAACTCGAGCACCTGGAGTGCCTCCGGGTACTCGACCAGCTTGTGGATGTAGCGTGTGACCGATGCCTCTGGGCAGATCACTGCATCGACGCCGAAGGATGCACGCAGGTCGGGCGCCTGGTCGTCCTGAAATTCGGCCGAGCGCAGCCGCGCGATCGTCGTCGTCACGTTGAAGCGCTCGCGCGCCACCTTGCAGACGACCAGGTTGGTCTCGTCGAGCGCGGCGCAGGCGATCAGCATGTCGCAGTCCTCCACGCCGGCGGCTTTCAGCACGGTGGGGTGGATGCCGTTGCCGGTCACCGTGCGCAGGTCGAGCCGGTCCTGCAGCAGCCGCAGCCGTCGCGGGTCGGTGTCGATTATCGTGATGTCGTTCTGCTCGGACACCAGGTTCTCGGCCACGCTTTCGCCGACACGGCCGGCACCAAGAATGAGGATGTTCATCCGACAAGGATCGAGGGTTCTTTTTCCAACGCGATGGCGCTCGGGCAGCGCTCAGTGTGCCGGCAAACGCGCCGAACCCCGAAATGGGTTGCTCTTCCACCAGAGCGTGTGGGCCTCGATCCGATGCTGATGTCCTCGGAGTGCCCTTCGTTGCCGTTGCGTGCGGACCCCTCGGTCGAGGGGTGGACGCTCCCCAGCGGCCGGTCTGCACGGCGCGGCGGAGCCTGAGCGCTGGTGTCGACCCGTGAACACGGGGTCGACTCGCTGTGACCGGCTTCCTACATTCGGTCGACCCGAGGACGAAACGATGAAGCAGGCAGTGGCGACGATGGCGGTGTGGATGGCGGCGGCATGCGGACCATTCGCCGCCGCCTCGGCCGCACCGATCTTCGCCGACGACTTCAATCGCGCCGTGTCGGCGAGCGTCGGCAACGGCTGGAGCGAGGTCGAGAGCGACGCTGTCGACGTCTCGATCGTCGCGCGCGCCGATGCAGATCGCGAGATGCAGGTGCGTGACGACGATCCGCGCGGCATCGCGTCGCAGCGAGCCGGCATCTCGACGCTCGGCTACGCCAGCGTCTCTCTGGCCTACGAATGGGCGCCGAGCAACAACACCGAAGCGGGCGACCTGCTGTGGGTCGAATGGCGCGACGGCGCGAACGGCGCCAACCCGTGGACGGTGATCGCGTCGCACGCGCTGGCCGGCCCATCGGGCCACTCGGCGGCGCTGCAGGACGTGATCGGCGGCGGCGACATCGCCGACTTCGAGTTCCGCTTCCGGGTTGCAGTCGATTCGAACAACGAAGGCGCATTGATCGACAACGTGGTCCTGAGCGGCACCTCTTCGACGCTGCAGGTCCAGGCGGTGCCGGAACCTGGCAGCTTGGCGCTCGCCGGTTTCGCACTCGTGCTGATGTCGGCCGCGACGCTCGGTCGGCGTGCGAGGCGGGTCGTCAGCGTGCGCCCATCGCCCGTGACGCGACCGGGATGACCGCCGACAGCAGGCGCGCGGCCCGGCCGCGCCGGGTCTGGCGCATGACCGCCGAAGCGCCGCGGGGCGGGTTCGTCGACACGCTGCCCGAGGAGCTCTCGCCGGCGACCGACGCCGCCGAGGAGGCCGCACCGGTGCGCTCGCACCCGAACTGGATGGCGTCGTCGCACGATCTGCTGAACGGCCTCGAGGTCAGCGACTTCGCCGATACGCTGCCGAACGACCTGTACGACGACCTGTTCGACGGCTGACGCACCGGCGCGGGGCCGCCCTGGCCCGGCGGGGAGCCTCGTTCCCCACGATGGACGACGCGGCCCTGCGACCCGGGGCACCGCGGCTCGTTCTCGAAATCACCACTCACGGATGGAAACGATCTCTTACCGGCCGGTGCGTCGAAGTCGCGCATTCGGCTGAGACACTGCGGCGCCCGTCGTGACACGGTGCTCGAATCGGCCGCTCCGGCAGCCGCTCCGCGCAACCGTTTCGAAGCATGGCGGGTGCTGCCGCGATCCGCTCAGGCGCTCGCGCGACGGCCCCGGACTTCGGACCGGGGGTCACCTTCATCCAACGTCGTGAGATCCGATCATCAAACGCTTCCTTTTCTCTTCCCTTGCCGCGCTCGCCGCGGCCTCCGCCTTTTCCCAGACCACGACCATTGCCCAGGAAGGTCAAGCGTTCACGGTGTCCGGCACGGTCGCCGTCCAGTACGGAGCCGGCACCAACTGGGCCCAGCGCTACGTCAGCGGCGAGGGCCTGTGCACGAACGGGTTCTTCAGCACCGACCCGGCGGTCGG
>JBDSAB010000420.1:0-3744 GCA_039922395.1 Caldimonas sp. | reverse complement strand
TCGTCCAGCATCTGCTCGTCGCTGTAGCCGGTCAACGTGCCGACGACCGAGACCCAGCCGCGGTGCATCGTGCCGGAGGCGCTGCTGTCGGTCTCGGGCTTGCCGCCGAGGCGCGACACCAGCGACTGCAGCTCGCGGGCGCCCTTGGCGCAGTCCTCGGCGCGGCGCATGAAGGTCGTCTTCAGGTCGGCCGACTTGACGTGCTCGGCGCACGACTTGAAGCCGTATTCGCCGTCCTTGCAGGTCTCGATCAGCGTGTTCAGTTCGTCGATGGTCTGGTCGGTGGTAATGGGCATGGTCATCCTTTCGAGGGGTCGGCAGCCGCGTGAGGCGAGGCCGCCATGGAGGAATCGAACGCGTGCCGGATCAAGACGTCCGGTCTGCGTTCACCTGCCTCCAAGTCAGCACGCAGCGTGCCCGTGGGGCAGCCTCCGGGCAGGCCCACGCACTCGGCATTCCGGTCCTTAAGATGCGCCCGAAGCTCTCATCCAACCAAGGACGCCCGATGAATTCGTTGCTGCTGCGCACCCTGCCGCTGGTCCTGCTCGCGTCGCTGCCGTTCGACGCCGCGGCCGAGCCGATCGGCGAGGTCGACACGGTCTTCAAGCTGATCGGGCCCGACCACAAGATCGTCGTCGATGCCTACGACGACCCGATGGTGCGCGGCGTCACCTGTTACGTCTCGCGGGCGAAGACCGGCGGCATCAAGGGCGCGATCGGGCTCGCCGAGGACAAGGCAGAGGCCTCGATCGCATGCCGGCAGACTGGCGCGATCGCCTTCAGCAAGGCACTTCCGCAACAGGAGGAAGTGATGAACGAGCGCATCTCGCTGCTGTTCAAGAAGCTGCGCGTCGTGCGGATGGTCGACAAGGCGCGCAACACGCTGGTCTACCTGACCTACTCCGACCGTGTCATCGAAGGCTCGCCGCAGAACAGCGTGACCGCAGTCCCGGTCGATCGGGCCACGCCGATCCCGCTGCGCTGACAGGTGCAAGGGCACCAGCCTTCCCAAAACGAAAAAGCCGAGCGTTCGACCGCTCGGCCTTCTCGCCCGGCGCTCAACCCGGGCTTCGTCTCTGATCGCCCGGCGCCGCCGAAGCGGTGCCGGGTTGCGCGGGTCAGCGAACGCTGCCGCGGCGGAACAGGTTGACGATCGCGAGCAGGATCACCGCGCCGATCAGCGACGACAGCAGACCCATGACGCTGAAGTCATTGGAGTTCACGGTGCCGGTGCCGAGCAAAGGAGCGATGAACCAGCCGCCCAGCATCGATCCGACGATACCGACGACCACGTTCAGGATGACGCCTTGCTGGGCGTCCGTCTTCATGATCATGCTGGCGACCCAGCCGATCAACCCACCCACGACGAGCCAAATGATGAAGTTCATGATGTTTCCCTCTTGGTTGTGAATTGCGCGGTTGGGCGATCAGGACGAGCGCTTCACTTCGCAAACAAATGATGCCGAGCGCGCCTCTCGATCCTTGTAAGAAATCGTGCGAGGCTGTCGTCAGCGGGTGGCGCAATCGGCCTACACGGCAGGCGGATCGGTCTCACGCGCGAAGACCCGGTGCCGCGCGAGCGCTGACATGAATGCGACGACCGACGAGCCGTCATCGGCACCCGCAGCCGCGCCACCCGAAGCGCCTTCGAGCACGATGCCGGGATCGACGCCGCCGTCCGGCAGTGCCTTCGGAATCGACGCCGCCTCGAGCAACATCGTCGAGCCGCCGAGCACCAGGATCGGCTTGCAGTGGCGGTACTGGTCCTTCATGAACTCCTTGGCCTGACCCAGCCCGGCGAGGGTCGATTGCGCGGCCGCACCGGCCGGCAATACCAGCCCGTCCCACAGCACCGACGGCATCGCCTCCATCGACACCTCGACGTCGATCGGCGCGCCGTTCGCCGGTGTGACCCGGCCGAGGCGCACCCCGACGAAGCGCGGCGCCGCGCCGGCCTTCGCAAGCGCCGCGTGGGCGGCGCGCAACGAATCGGACTCGACGCCGTCGCAGACGAACAACGCGACTCGACGACCGGCCACGCTGCCGTTGCCCGGCCGCGCGAACAGCGACAGCGCCGGCGACAGCGTCACCTCCGGCTTGGCCGGGTTCTCGAGGACGCGCGGCTGGGCTGCCGGCACCGGAATGCCGAGCCCGCTCGCGATGCCTTCGGCGAGCTTCGGCGAGACGTTGACCAGCATCGAGACGATGCGCTCGCGGATCGCGTGGGTCTGGACCCGGCTCAGCTCGAAGCGGAAGGCGCCGATGATGTGCTTCTGCTCGACCTCGCTCTGGCTTTCGAAGAAAAGACGCGCCTGGGTGAAGTGGTCGGCAAACTTTTCCGGCTTTGCGCGCACCTTGTGCTCGAACGTCGGCGCCGGCACCGAGACGAAGCCCTTCATGCCGGCCTGGAACGGACAACCGCCGCCCAGCGAATTGGGCTCGTAGCTGACGCGCCCGCGCGGAATCGCCTGCCGGTGCATGCCGTCGCGCTGGTTGTTGTGCACCTGCGCCAGCGGCGCATTGATCGGCAGCTCGGGAAAGTTCGGCCCGCCGAGCCGGCTCATCTGGGTGTCGAGGTACGAGAAGTGGCGGCCCTGCAGCAGCGGATCGTTGCTGAAGTCGATGCCGGGAACGACGTGGTGCGTGGCGAACGCGACCTGCTCGGTCTCGGCGAAGAAGTTGTCGGGGTTGCGGTTCAGGACCATCTTGCCGACCGTGCGCAGCGGCACCAGTTCTTCCGGCACCAGCTTGGTCGCATCGAGCACGTCGAAGCTGAAGCCGTCGGCCTGCTCCTCGGTGAAGACCTGCAGCGCGAGCTCGTACTCCGGATACGCGCCGGCCTCGATCGCTTCCCACAGGTCGCGGCGATGGAAGTCGGAGTCGGCGCCGTTGATCTTGACCGCCTCGTCCCAGACCACCGAGTGCGTGCCGGCAACCGGGTTCCAGTGGAACTTGACGAAGACCGACTCGCCCGCGGCGTTGACGAGGCGGAAGGTGTGCACGCCGAAGCCCTGCATCGTCCGGTAGCTGCGCGGGATCGCGCGGTCCGACATCGCCCACATCAGCATGTGCGAGATCTCGGGCATCAGGCCGGCAAAGTCCCAGAACGTGTCGTGCGCCGAGGCGCCCTGCGGCATCGCGTTGTGCGGCTCCGGCTTGGCCGCGTGGACGAGATCGGGGAACTTCATCGCATCCTGGATGAAGAAGACCGGGATGTTGTTGCCGACCAGGTCCCAGTTGCCTTCCTCGGTGTAGAACTTGACCGCGAAGCCGCGCACGTCGCGGGTCAGGTCGGCGGCGCCGCGCTCGCCGAGCACGGTCGAGAAGCGCACGAACACCGGCGTCCGCTTGCCGGCTTCGGCGAACGGGACCGCCCGGGTCAGGTCGGTCAGCGCCTCGTAGCACTCGAAGTAGCCGTGCGCTGCCGAGCCGCGCGCATGGACGATGCGCTCCGGAATGCGCTCGTGGTCGAAGTGATTGATCTTCTCGCGCAGGACGAAGTCCTCGAGCAGCGTCGGCCCGCGCAGCCCGGCCTTCAGCGAGTTCTGGTTGTCGGCGATCGGCACGCCCTGGTTGGTCGTCAGGGTCTGGCCGCCGGAGTCGACGCGCACCCGGTCGAGCGACTCGTTGCCGGGGTTGTAGCCGGCCTGCACGACGCCGTCGCCGAGCTTCTCGGACGGCGTGTCCTCGGTCACCGTGCTCGCGGTGTCGATCGGATTCGGCGGCTCGACCGGCTCGCCCGCG
>JBDSAB010000419.1:0-4008 GCA_039922395.1 Caldimonas sp. | reverse complement strand
CCGATGTCGTGCGACGACATCACGTTGACCGCATCGGCAAGCCGCTGCTCGGGCTCCACAGTGAACAGGGTGCCGCCCTTCACCCGCAGGATGTCGCTGACTTTCATGGGCCTCTCCTCGAGTGGATGCAAAACCAATATAGCCCACAATGCGGTCGCGCAACACCACCCCGCGCCCTTCCTCGCTGTCCACGGAGTTCCCATGCCCGGCTCGTCAGACCCCGGCTTCGACACGCTTGCGGTGCACGCCGGCGCCGCGCCCGATCCGGCGACCGGCGCGCGCGCGGTGCCGATCCATCTGACCACCTCGTTCGTGTTCGAGAGCAGCGAGCACGCGGCGTCGCTGTTCAACATGGAGCGCTCGGGGCACGTCTACAGCCGGATCTCGAACCCGACCAACGCGGTCCTCGAGGAGCGCATTGCAGCGCTCGAAGGCGGCGTCGGCGCGATCGCGACGGCGAGCGGCCAGGCCGCGCTGCATCTCGCGATCTGCACCCTCGCCGGCGCCGGCTCGCACATCGTCAGCTCGAGCGCGCTGTACGGCGGCTCGCACAACCTGCTGCACTACACGCTGTCGCGCTTCGGCATTTCGACGACGTTCGTGAAGCCGGGCGACGTCGACGGCTGGCGCGCCGCGATCCGGCCCGAGACGCGGCTGCTGTTCGGCGAGACGCTCGGCAACCCTGGCCTCGACGTGCTCGACATTCCGAGCATCGCGGCGCTGGCCCACGACAACGGCCTGCCGCTGCTGGTCGATTCGACCTTCACGACGCCGTGGCTGATGAAGCCGTTCGACCACGGCGCCGATCTCGTCTTCCACTCGGCGACCAAGTTCCTGTCCGGCCACGGCACCGTCGTCGGCGGTTTGCTGGTCGACAGTGGCCAGTTCGACTGGTCCGCGGCGCACGCCGCCTCGGGCCGCTTCGCCGAGCTGGCGCGGCCGTACGAGGGCTTCCACGGCATGGTGTTCGGCGAAGAGAGCAGCGTCGGCGCGTTCCTGCTGCGCGCGCGCCGCGAAGGCCTGCGCGACTTCGGCGCCTGCATGAGCCCGCACACCGCGTGGCTGGTGCTGCAGGGCATCGAGACATTGCCGCTGCGAATGGCCCGTCACGTCGAGAACGCCAACGCGGTGGTCGACTTCCTGGTTGCGCAGCCGATGGTCGAGAGCGTCGCCCATCCGCGCCTCGAATCGCATCCCGACCATCGGCTCGCCGAGCGGCTGCTGCCGCGCGGTGCCGGCGCGGTGTTCAGCTTCAACCTGCGCGGCTCGCGCGAACAGGGACGCGCGTTCATCGAAGCGCTGAAGATCTTCTCGCACCTCGCCAACGTCGGCGATTGCCGTTCACTGGTGATCCATCCGGCCTCGACGACGCATTTCCGGATGGACGACGCGGCGCTGGCGCAAGCCGGCATCACGGCCGGCACGATCCGCCTGTCGATCGGTCTCGAGGATGTCGCCGACCTGATCGACGACCTGAAGCGTGCCCTCGGCGCCGCGAAGCGAGCCGGCTGATGGACCTGATGCTCGAGCGACCGGAAGGCCCGCGCCATGCCTACGTCTACACCGGCGGCAAGGTGTTCGATCCGCAGCGTCCGGTCGTCGTCTTCCTGCATGGCGCCCTGCACGACCACAGCGTCTGGACCCTGCTGGCGCGTTGGTTCGCACACCACGGTCACGCGGTGCTCGCGCCCGACCTGCCCGGCCATGCGCGAAGCCACAGCGAGGCGCTCGCAAGCGTCGAGGCTCTCGCCGGCTGGACGCTCGGCCTGCTCGATGCGGCCGGCGTGCAGCGCGCCGCGCTGGTCGGGCACAGCATGGGCTCGCTGATCGCGCTCGAGACCGCCGGGCGCGCGCCGCAGCGGGTGAGCCACCTGGCGATGCTCGGCACGGCATTCCCGATGGCGGTCTCGAGCGCGCTGCTCGACACCGCGCGCGATGCGCCGCTGCGCGCGATCGACATGGTCAACGCCTATTCGCACTCGACGATGGCCGGCAAGCCGGCGTATCCCGGTCCGGGCACCTGGCTGCATGGCGCGGCGCGTGCACTGATGCGCCGCGTGCAGGCGAGCCAGCACGACTGCAACCTTTTTCTGCGCGACTTCGAGGTCTGCAACAGCTACGCCAACGGCCTCGTCGCCGCTCGTCAGGTCGCCTGCCCGGTCGACTTCGTGCTGGGCGCGAAGGACCAGATGACCGTGCCGCGCCAGGCCGCCGAGCTCGCGGCCGCCTTACACGCTCGGGTCACGACGGTCGATGCCGGACATGCGCTGATGGAGGAAGCGCCCGATGCGGTGCTCGCGGCGCTGCGTGCGGCGCTCGCCCGCCCGCCGGTCGACGCAGTTCCAGCCGCGGAGCGCGCACCCGCCTGAGCCGTCCCGCTGTGGCTCGACCGGCGATCGCTCGTTGACGCTTCGACAAGTGCAGCGGGCACCTGCCTGAAGCGCCTCCCGCTGCGCTCAGCGCGCGATCATCTCCTTCAAGGTCAGCTCGGCGAAGCCGACGCGCTGCCAGAACGCGCGCAGCGACGGCGTCGGCGTCATCAGCATCAGAGAGATCAGCGGCTCGGCCTTGGTCTCCGCGGGATCGCAGAGCAGCACGTAGCGCGCATCGCCCTCTTCGTCGAGCCGGGCCACCCAGTCGAGCGCGCTGAGCGACTCGATGATCGGTTCGGTCTGCAGCGGGTCGGTGCGCAGCGCATCCGACAGCTCGGCGTTGCTGAGGCCCTTGCGGTCGTGGCCGCGCAGGCGGTCGAGCTCGCGCAGCACCGCGAGCGCGAGCTGGAAGTTGGCGCCCGGCCCGCCGGGCCAGCGCACCACCCGCATCTGCAGGCTCGGCGAGTAGGCGGCGACGACCGCGCCGAGCAGCACGATGACCCAGCTGACGTAGATCCAGATCAGGAAGATCGGCAAGGTCGCGAACGCGCCGTAGACCATTGCATAGCTCGGCACCTGCACCAGGTACAAGGCCATCAGCCGTTTTGCGAGCTCGAAGCCGATGCCGACGAACAGCCCGCCGGCGAGCGCGTGGCGCCACTGCACATGGATGTTCGGCACGTAGTGGAAGAGACCGGTCATGCCGACCACCAGCGCGAAAAATTCGACGATCCCGAACAGCAGGCCAACGCCGCCCGGCAGCGCGCCGACGAAGCCCTGCGAGGCCGAGATCGCATACGACGTCAGGCTCAGGCTGATGCCGAGCAGCAGCGGCCCGAGCGTCACCGCGGCCCAGTAGATCAGCACGCGCTGCGCCATCGGGCGCGGCGTGCGGACGCGCCAGATCGCATTCAGCGTACGGTCGATCGTCAGCATCAGCGCGAGCGCGCTGCCGACCAGCGCAACCAGGCCGACCGAGCCGAGCCGGCTCGCCTTGCTCGAGAACTGCGTCAGCGCGCCCAGCACCGGGCGCGCGATCATGTCCGGCACGAGACTCTGCAGGAAGTACTTCTGCAGCGCCTCCTGGAAGCTCGCGAACATCGGGAACGCGGCGAAGGCGGCCAGCATCACCGTGATCAGCGGCACCAGCGAGATCAGGGTCGTGAAGGTCAGGCTGCCGGCGGTCAGGCCGAGCCGGTCCTCGCGAAAGCGCTGGCGCAGCGTGACGACGGTGTCGAGGTAGGGCCAGCGCTGCAGCGTCTCGACCATCCGGGCCACTTGGGCACGCCAATGGGTGGCGGCCCGTTCGGCGGTGGTGGCGATGGGCGACGAGGTCATTGCTGGCATCATAGTCAGCGATGAACGCCTCGACCGCCCTGCCGGGCGCACGGACGCGCGCCGCGGCCATCGCCAGCGTCGTCGCACTGATCGCGCTCGGCCTCGCCTGGGAGCTCTGGCTTGCGCCGACCGGCAACCGCACCCTCGCGATCAAGGTCGTGCCGCTGCTGCTGCCGCTGCCCGGGCTGATCCGCAACCGGCTCTACACGTTTCGCTGGATGACGCTGATGGTGTGGCTCTATTTCATCGAAGGCGTGGTCCGCGCGAGCGGCGACGGTGGCACGTCGGCGGTGCTCGC
>JBDSAB010000418.1:0-16601 GCA_039922395.1 Caldimonas sp. | reverse complement strand
AGGTTGAGCATCTGCACAGTGATGATTCCCCACATGCCCCAGACCGCGAATCCGCACAGAAGTGCGGGGACCGAGATCCAGAGGTTGCGGTAGGCGATCGGCTTGCCCGTGCTGTTCCAGAACGCGTCGTCCTCGGGCCGCCAGTCGACGATGTCGGCGCCTGGGCCTTGGACGGGGGGCGCGGCAACGGTGATTCTGTTCATCGAGTGTGTCCGGTGAGAGTCTGTTCAGTGCGCAAAGCTGCGCGACAAGGGCGATGCAGCGGCATTCCGACCCATGAGTTCGGCACGGCGCACCTCGGTCCAGTACATCCAGATCAGCGAGACCCAGACCACGCCGTACATCAACATGAAGGCGCTGGAGCGGATGCCGGTCAGGTCCATCAGCATCCCGAACATGATCGGCAGCACGAAGCCACCCAGGCCGCCGGCGAGACCGACGATTCCGCTGACGGTGCCGATGTGGGTCGGGTAGTCGTCGCTGATGTACTTGAAGACGCTGGCCTTGCCGAACGCGAACGCAATGCCGAGCACGAAGATCAGGCCGGTGAACGCATAGATATCGAGGCCGATGTGAAAGGCCCTGGGACCACTGACCGTCAGCACGCTGAAGTCCGTCTGCGGATACGACAGCAGAAACAGGCAGATCCAGCTGACCCACAGCACCCACCAGGTCACGCTGTGGGCACCGTACTTGTCGGAGAGCCAGCCGCCGACTGCACGCAGCACGCCGCCCGGCAACGAGAAGCAGGCCGCCAGCAACGCGGCGGAACGGATGTCGAGGCCGAACTCGCCGACGTAGTACTGGACCATCCACAGGCTCAGTGCCACGTAGCCGCCGAACACGATGCTGTAGTACTGGCAGTACTTCAGCACCTTCGGTTCCTTCAGCATCCTGAGCTGGTCGACGAACCGGGTATTCGGCGACACGAGGTGCGCCGGGTCGCTGGCGCTGAACATCCAGAACAGCACCAGGGTGCCCAGCATGATGGCCGCATAGACCATCGGCACCATCGTCCAGCCGAAAGCGACCAGCAGCGCAGGTGCGACGAACTTGTTGACGGCCGCGCCCGAGTTGCCGGCACCATAGACGCCCATCGCGAAGCCCTGGCGATGCTTCGGGAACCAGCGCGCCACGTACGGCGTGCCCACCGAGAAGGAGCCGCCGGCCAGACCGACGAACAAGCCGATGACGAGGAAGTGCCAGTACGCCGTGGCATAGCTCATCATCCAGATGGCCGGCACGGTGGCGGCCATCAGCACGCTCATCACGATGCGGCCGCCGTACTTGTCGGTCCAGATGCCCAGCGGCACTCGGATGAGCGAACCGGTCAGGACCGGCATCGCAGTCAGCAGGCCGAATTCCGTCGCGTTCAACCCCAACGACTTGCGGATCGGGATGCCGATCACCCCGAACATCATCCACACCATGAAGCACACGGTGAAAGCGAGCGTGCTGACCAACAGCACCGCCACCGCCTGGCTCGTCTTCGTCATGCTGCAGTCCGCGTCATGGGCATGCCGTCGACTCTAGGAATCAGCGCGCCGTCGCGGCATCCTTCAAGAGAGCTGCCGGGGGCCCGGCAGACGAACGATGGGCGCGCGGGCGCCTATCGTTCTGAAGAACTACCCGGCCGGCGATCGCGCACGGGACTGCGCTGCATCAAGTCAGGCCGTGCTCGCTTGCGATAACGGCAGCGTGCACGCGGGAAGTGACATCCAGCTTGCGCAGGATGTGCTGCACGTGGATCTTCACGGTCGTCTCGGCGATGCCCAGCGAGCGGGCGATCTCCTTGTTGCCCTGGCCGAGCGCGATGCCGCGCAGGATGTCGAGTTCGCGTTGCGACAGGACATCGAGCCGCGTGGCAGTCGTCGCAGCCGGCCGGGGTGAACGCGGCGGTGACGCCGCTTCACGGTACGCAGCAATCAGCTTGCCGGTCATCTCTTCGGCGACCACGCTCTCGCCACGCATGGCACGCCGGATCGCGACCGACAGCGCATCGCCTTCGATGGTCTTGAGCAGGTAGCCGCAAGCGCCGCCGCGCAACGCGCAAGCCAGGTCTCGTTCGTCCTCGCTGACCGTCAGCATCAGGATGCGGACGCCGGGCAGCGCGCCCAGCAGCGCCGGCAGTGCATCGGCACCGTTGACGCCGGGCAGGTGATTGTCGAGCAGCACCAGATCGGGCTTGAGTTCCTCGATCCGGCGCTGCGCCTCCCCGGCATCGCCCGCATCACCGACCACCTCGAAGTCGGGGTCGCGCTGCAGCAACGCGGTCAGACCACGCCGGAACAGCGTGTGGTCGTCCACCACCAGGATGCGGATCTTCGTGGGAGGGGTCATCGGCTGTCGGGTTGCGCCTCAGGCTGCGAGCGGATGAAGCGGGGCGTTGCTCGGTTCGGCCCGGGACGGCGACGGGAAGGTCAGCACGACCGAAGTGCCCCGCCCGGCGGTCGACAGGACGTCGACCTGCGCACCGAGACGCTCGGCCCGCTCGACCATGATGCGCAGACCGACATGGGTTTCGTCGGGCACGTCGGTGCGGGGCGCGAAGCCGACACCGTCGTCGCGCACTTCGAGCCGCCACTGAGGTTGCCGCTGTACGTCGAGCCACACATGCCGCGCTCGGGCATGCTTGCGCACATTCGAGAGCGCTTCCTGAACGATGTGGAGCACCTGAATCTGCGTATCGGGACCGAGCGGCAGCCCCTGGCCGGTCATGCGCAATGTGGCCCGCAGCCCGGTCTGGTGCTCGAACTTGCGCAGCGTGGTCAGCAGCGCGGGCTCGATGTCCTCGGCGTTGGCCCGAGTGCGGAAGTGCATCAGCAGCTCACGCACGTCGCCGTAGCTTTCGCGCACACCGAGGTCGATTTCGGCGAGGACATGATCGACCTGCCGGGGATCGCCCTCGGCAACGGCATCGCGCATCAGCTGCACCTGGATCTTCAGGAACGCAAGCGATTGGGCGATCGAATCGTGCAGCTCCGCCGCCAGAAAGCTGCGCTCCTGGGACACCGCGGCCTCCAGTTCGAGCGCGTTCAGGCGAAGGTTCTCCATCGCGCCGGCCAACTGGACCGCGAGGGCTTCGAGCAACGAGCGTTCGGCCTCCGGCAGTGCGATCTGGGCATGAAAGAAGAGATTCACTTCGCCCATCACCCGGTCGTGCAGGCGCACCGGAACGGACACGACCGTCTCGAACCCGGCCTGAGCGCAGTGTCGCTCGCGCGCCGGCTGCATGCTGTGAATCGAGATGACCCGGGCGCCGCTCGGTGCTGTCGGCGAGCCGCAATGGCAATCGCCGGCGACCAGGCAATGCTCGGCCTCCACCATGGATTGCGGCAGTCCTTGCGAGGCCAGCATCAGATAGCGGCGGTTCGTTTCGTCCGACCATCGCAACGCAACGCCGTCGGCTCGGGCGATCCGCGCCACGCTCTTCGTGAACCCGGTGGCGAGCTCATCGAGCGTGAGCGCCTTGTTCACGAGGTTGGTCACTTCCAAAAGGCTTTCCAGGCGCTCGTGCTTCTCTTCGAGTTGCGCCGTCTTGTCATGAACGCGGCTTTCGAGGTTGCGGTACATCGACTGCAACTGCGCTGCCATGTCGTTGAACCCTGTGGCCAGCGTGCCGAATTCGTCGGTGGTGCCGCAATCGACCCGCGCCCCGAGGTCGCCGCCCTGGATGCGGTGAATGGCCTGCTTCAAGAGACCGACGGGCTCGAGCACGAACAAGTGGCCGGTGTAGAGCAGCACCGCCCCGCCGATCACAGCCAGCGCCATCAGCGCGAGCTGCAGCAAGTGCATGATCGAATTCCAGCGCGACAGATGCGTCTCGATCGCAGCGACGAAATCGTCGATGTGCGCCGCAAACGCTGCGACGGCAATTGCGCCTGCCTGCTTCCGCTGGGCCGGTGCCGCTTCGTCTCGAAGCCATTCGCGAAAGAGCGCCCAGTCCCGCTCGACAGACTCGAAGCGCTGGCGCACCGTCTCGTCCCACGGCACGAAGAGCGGCCGATCCGGATCACCGTGGCGCAGTACCACGAGCCCGCGCTCGAACTCCGCCATTTGTCGAGGAAGGCTGGTGTCGCCCGCTCCGGCCGACAACAGCATCCGGTAGGCCTGCATCCGCATGCGTCCGGCCTCATTGACCGACGCCGCACCCCCTTCGAGCCGGAAGGACATCCCGACCAGCACGCCGATGACGCAAAGTGCGAGCAGCAGAAACGGCGTGGCCACCAAGAACAGCTTGGTGCCAAGGTTCCAGTGCCGAAGCGTGCGCATGCCGGGTGACGGAGAAACCAGTTCCGAAACGGATTCCACGACCGGCATGCAAGGACGCGCCGTGACGGAATGACCTCGACCCATCGAGCTTCCTCTCGGATGTCCTTCTTGAATGAACTTTACGGACAGTGCCGGCAAGGGCATTGACGCCGATCAAACGATCAGGGTGTCCCGGAACGTGCGTCGAACGCCGATCGCCCTTTTGCCTGACGTCAGGCCGGCCATGGCGCAGTCAGTCAGTCATGCAGCTTCGACGGCATCCAGCGCCGAAAGTGCACGCTGTTGGCACCCAATCTGCTGCGTACCCGGTCGACTTGCGCGCGCGCCACCGTCCGCAAGTGGACTTCGTCCGGCCCGTCCAGGAAGCGAAGCGCTCGGCCCCAACTCCACAAGCGGGCGAGGGGCGTATCCGGGGTCAAGCTCATCGCACCGAAGACCTGCATCGCGCGGTCCAGGACGCGGGTCTGCAACTGCGCCGTCACGACCTTGATGGCGGAAACGTCGGCCTTGACAGCGGCTGCCCCCTCGTTGTCGAGTCGCCACGCCGTTTGCAGGACGAGAAGGCGCGCCTGGTCGATTTCGACTCGCGAATGCGCGATCCAGTCCTGAACATTGGCATAACCGGACAGCTTTTGACCGAAGAGTTGGCGCTCGAGTGCGCGCTCGCACATCAACTCGAGCGCGAGTTCGCACTGCCCGATGCTGCGCATCGCGTGATGGACTCTTCCCGGCCCCAATCGGGCCTGGGCCATCGCGAAGCCTTGCCCCGGCGCGCCCAGCAGGTTGTCGACCGACACGCGCACATGGCGAAAGACGAGCTCGCAGTGACCCTCGACCGCCTGATGGTCCATCACCGGGATGTTGCGCTCGACGGTCAGGCCGGGACTGTCGAGCGGCACCAGAACAACCGAATGGCTCGCGTGCCCGCGGCTGCTCCCGGAGAGCGCCGACTCATCGCGTGCCATGACGAGGGCCACACGGCACAGCGGATGCGATGCGCCTGTGGTGAACCACTTGCGACCGTCGATGACCAGCTCATCGCCATCGCGCCGCACGGACGTCTGCAGCTGGGTCGGGTCGGACGATCCCACGTCGGGCTCGCTCATCGCGAAGCACGAGCGAACCTCGCCGGCAAGCAACGGCTCGAGCCAGCGCGTTTGCTGCGCGGAACTGCCGAACATCTGGAGGAGTTCGATGTTGCCGGTGTCCGGAGCATTGCAGTTGAACACCTCGGCGGCCCAGGGCACCCGTCCCATCGCCTCGGCCAACGGGGCGTAGTCGAGGTTCGACAGACGCGTGCCCGGCTGGTCGTCACGGAGCGATGGAAGAAACAGGTTCCACAGGTCCATGCGCCTCGCCGCAGCCTTCAAGGGTTCGACGACATCGAGCGGATAGACACCTGCGTCGGCATACCGGTTCCAGTCGGCGACCGACGGCAGCACGAGGTCGTTCATCGCCTGCTGCAGCTTCGAGAGCATCCGGGCGCTCGTGTCAGACGGTTTGAAGTCCATCGCGAGATGCTCGCTCGCTGCGGGCCGCAGCGCCTGTCCCGAAAGCGACACGGCCGCCGGATTCGCGAAATGCAGGAACGTGATCCGGGCGGATTCGACAGGGCCAATGTGCAGGCACGACGATGCGACAGGGCCACGGCGCATTGGTGGACCCTTTGATGACCAGGTAGTCCATGGTCAGCCGCGCTTCCCATCGCGGCGAGCCTGGGTCAGCACCGGCCAGTAGCGCACGGCGTACAGCGCGAATCCGCCCGACCACAGCAGCGCCGACCCCTGAATCGCCGCAACGGTTTGCGCAGGCACCACGAGCGGCACGATCACGCGAACGAGCGCCGCGCCGAGCACCAGCGCATAGCAGGTGGTGTCGATCCGGTCAGCGCGCAGAGGCCGGGCGGTGTGTCCGCGCGCGGTGCGGGTCATCATGCCGATGATGAGACCACCGGCCGCACCGACGGCCAGTGCGTGCGTCGCCGAAGACAACGGAACCAGCCCCAGCTCGGCGAGCGAGCGCAGCGCCAGGTGGATGGGCACCCAGAGGTAGGCGGCATGCAGCACCCAGACGAGCGGCACCTGGAGCGTCGTCCACGGTTTCCAGAGCGCCCAGCGCGCCGTGTGCACGGCGCCCGCAACGCCTGCCAGCACCGCCAAGGATGGACCTTTCACGCCGGCGAGGTCGGCGGCGGCCAGTGCCAATACCAATCCCAGAGCCATCCTCTCGACGCCGGGGCGGCTCGTCGCCCGGGCACCCGGTACGCCGTTGTTCGTGAACATCGGAATGACGCGTCCGCCCATCACCGCCAGGATGAACAGAACGATGTCGAGTCCCGCTTGAAGACCGACCCAGGACGGAAGATCGATGGCTCCCAGTTGCGCGAGATGCACGAAGCCGCTGGCCAACGACATCGCCGCCAGCAGCCCGACGAAGAAGTAATTGCGTCGATTGCGCGACTTGTAGAACGGCACGGCCAGCGCAATCGCGGCGGACAGAGGGAACGCGACGTTGGCGGCCGCGGCGGCCCAGCCGAACGGCGTCAGCACCAGGACACGGGCGGCGACCCACAGCACGGCGAGACCGGCCAGCAGCGGTCCGGTCGGTGTCGGCTGATTCGACCAGTTCCGACCGGCCGTGAACAAGAAGCCGACGATGACCGCCAGCGCAAAGCCGAACAACATCTCGTGTGCGTGCCAGACCGGGCCTGTCAGGTAGCTGTGCCCCAACAGCCCGGAGAATTGCAGAGCCCAGAGCGGTATCGACAGCGCTGCGAATGTGCTGGCCAGCAGGTAGAACGGCCGAAAGCCGAGCTCCCACAACGCGAACCGGCGAGTCGGCAAGGCCGCAGGCTCCTCAATGATGTGCATGAACCGCCTTTGCATCGCGCGCTGAGTGCCGCGCCCGCCAGGCCGCTGCGGAGCCTGCCATCGTCACCGCGAACAGCGCGATGGCGATGGCGTTTCCAGCCGCGCCGATGCGGAGCCAGCTGAAGGCGACGGGACCGAGACACAGGCGCACGACCAGCGAGACGTGCAGCAGAGCCACAGGCAGATAGAAGTATCCGCCGAAGTGCAACTGGACCCCCGCCAACGCTGGCAGGATGACCGGGACATGGCCGAGCGCCATCGAGAAGACGAAGCCCAGGCCGAGCGCGTGAAGCGAGGCGTCTCGAGCCGGCAGCCCGAGCGCCGTGGCGACCCATGCCGCTCCCGCAACGGAAAGCCAGGCGTAGCCCAGAAGCAGGCAGATGGCCATGTAGCGACTCAGCCCCTGAGCTGAACCGGTGCGGCGCGCGGTGTCGTGGACAACCAACCAGGCCGCCAGCCCGATCAGCGACAGCCCGTAGACGATCCCCCCGGCGACCGGGAGGGGCGCGGACAGCGCCGACCCGAGCAGCATCCCCGCCAGACAGCCGTACAGCGATGGCGCGGCGCCACGCCGCCGGCGCATGAGGCGCGTCATCTCGAGTCGCTCGGCCACGATCGTGATGACCAGGAAGGAAAACCACCAGGGGATGACCCACGTCGGCGGGCTGCCCAGCGCGTGCAGCGTGTTGCCGATCCACCAGGCGATTGCGCCGGCCAGCAGCAGCGCCGTGTGAGGTGCGCGTTGCCGTTCGAAGAGCACGAGATTGACGACCACGAACGCGGCAGCGGCACCGGCGGCAAGCCAGGATGCAGAACCGGAGTGACCGGCGAGCATCGCGAGTCCGGCAAGGGCGGATGCGCCCGGCGCCAGGTAAGCAAAGCGACTCTTGACTGCAACGGCGCGTTCGAGACCGACCACCGTGCCCATGAAACCGCAAATCATCAGGAACGCGTGAGCCAGGACGGCCTGGGCCGGCCAGCCAATGGCGCCGGGAACCGGAACCGCAACGCCGGCTCGCAGCAGACCCCCGACGATGCCGGTGCTCAGCACCGTCACCACGGCCAGCGCGAAGACGACGGCCAGCCCTGCGCGTGGCGCCGTCGAGCGGAGGGTCGATGGGTTGAGCATGGGCCGCTCGAATCGGCTACCAACCCATGACCGCCTTCGCCCGGGCGTTCATCCGGTCGGTGTCCCGAGGCGGAGCACACCGACCGCCGCGTTGAAGCACGCGGCGGCTTGAACGAGGCGCTCGGCATCGCGATCGACTTCACCGGGAACAGGGGGAAGGGCAACGTTCAGCATCACTCGCTCCTGGCGTTTGGACTGCGTTCGGACTGTGTACGCCACACGCCCTGGGGCTGGCTTGACGCACGTCAAACGGCTCGCCTCCGCGTGTCCCTACAGTGGCTCGATGGCGAGCCGCACGGCTGCCACCGATTGAGCTGCACCGAGGAGCCCGCATGAAGTCGATCCGCTTGTCCTCTCCGCTCTCCGACGCCTGTGCGATCGCCGCTGCGCTGATCCTGTTCGGCGCGGCGGTTCTCGACACGCCGGCCCTGGCCGAGCCGATCCACGGGCCCGCTCTGGCGTCGACCCCCGGTGCGATCGTTTCGGCCGGCGTGGCATCGCCCGAGGAGCTTCGCCGAACCCCGCGCTGACCGCGGCGCACCCGCGCGGCAAGCGCATCGAGGAGACCGCCATGGCGTCCCGTCCCACCCTCCAGATCATCCACGACGAGCACGGCGCGCTGTCGGCGGTGCTGCGCTCGATCGGCCTGCTGCTGTCCGAACACCGTCGGCGCGGCGACCTGCCCGATTTCACGGTGCTGCGGGCGATGCTGTTCTACATCGACGAGTTTCCGGAGCGCGTCCATCACAAGAAGGAGACGGAGCTGCTCTTCCCGCGCATCCGCGCGCGCAGCGACGAAGCGGCCGAGGTCCTCGACCGCCTCGACGCCGACCACGAGCACAGCGCCTCGGCGGTGCGCGAGCTCGAGCACGAGTTGCTCGGCGTCGAAATGATGCATGAGGGCCCAGACGGGGTCGAGCGGCGTGCCCATTTCGAGAAGGCGATGGACAGCTACATCAACGGCTACCTCGACCATCTCCGCACCGAGGAGCGCGTCGTGCTGCCGCTGGCCGAGAAGGTCCTGACGCCGGCCGACTGGGCCGAGCTCGACGCCGCCTTCATGCAGAACCGTGATCCCCTCACCCACCGCGCCGGCGACGACGCCTATCGTCCGCTGTTCAAGCGGATCCTGATGACGGCCGCCGCACCGATCGGACTCGGGCCGGCGATGGAAGCGATGCGCCAGTCGTACCCCGAGCGCGGCACGTCCGGCAAGCACAACCTGACCTGACAGCACCGTCGCGATCGGTGCGCCGGGGCGCAGCCATGGCGGCGCGGAGCGCCTCATCAAGGTGTGTAAGCTTGACCGCTCGACATCTTCCTGGGAACGAACTTGCACATCGCCGTCGTCGATGACGAAATCGACATCACGCGCCTGCTGGCCGGCTACCTCGGCAGCCAGGGTTTCCGGGTTACCGAGCTGCACAGCGGACGCGCCCTCCTCGATCTGATGCAGACCGACGCGCCGGCGCTCGTCCTGCTCGATCTCGGCCTGCCCGGCGAAGACGGTTTCGTGATCGCGCGCCAGCTGCGCGAGCATTGGCAGTGCGGGCTCGTCATCGTCACCGGACGAGGCGACTCGGTCGACAAGATCGTCGGGCTCGAAGTCGGTGCCGACGACTACGTGACCAAGCCGTTCGACCTGCGCGAGCTGCTGGCGCGCATCAAGGCCGTGCTGCGCCGGCTGACACCACCCGAAACCGCGCCGGCCGCAGCCGCTGCACCGCGCCAGAAACTGCGCTTTGCCGACTGGAGCCTCGACGTGGCAGCTCGCAGCCTCTGCGATGCGCAGGGGCGCGAAGTCGCACTGACGAGCGGCGAGTTCGATCTGCTGTGCGCCTTCGCGCGCCATCCGGGGCGCGTGCTCTCGCGCGACTTCCTGCTGGAGCAGACCCGCGGCCGGGAGGCAGGGCCGTTTGATCGAACGATCGACGTGCAGATCGGGCGCCTGCGCAAGAAGCTCGAACGCGATGCGGAGGACCCGCAGCTGATCAAGTCGGTGCGCGGTGCCGGCTACATCCTGGTCTCGTCGGTCACGACCGGGTAGACGCATGGCAGCTGACGCCGGCGCGCGACGTCTCGAACGGCCAACGGTCTATCGGACCCTGTTCACCGCCTATCCGGATGCGCTCGTTGTCGCCGACATGAGTGGGCACATCGTGCTGGCCAATCCGTCGGCCGCTGCGCTGCTGGGCTACGAGGTCGAAGAGCTGGTCGGAATGCCCGTCGACGAGTTGGTGCCCGAAGCCATCCGCCCCCGACATGCAGCATTTCGCGCGGCCTATGGGATCGATCCCCAACCGCGGCCGATGGGCAGGCAGGTGGAGCTTGCGGCGCGGCGGCGCGACGGCACCGAGGTCATGGTGGAGATCTCACTGAGCCCGCTGCAGGACGAGGGGCTGCCACTGGTCGTCGCGGCCATCCGCGACATCGGCGCCTACCCTCGGGTCAAACAGGCGCTCAAGCAGGCGCGCTACAGCGGCTTCCTGGCCCAACTCGGGCGCCTGGGCGTCGATGCACGCGACCCCCAGGTCCTCCTCGATCGGGTGCCCGAGATTGCGGCGTTGGCGCTCGGCATGGAAGTCGCGATCGTCTACTTGCTCGAGCCGAACCGCCTCGAGCTGCTGGTGGCCAGCGCGGTGGGCACCATTCCGGGCGAGACGACGGGCGCGCGCCTGCCCTATGGGCTCGACACATCGCTCGGTTTCGTCTTGACGCAAGGACGCGCGCTGACCGTCGCCGACTACCGCACGGAGCAGCGCTTCGCGGTCCCCCAGGGCTACCTCGACGCCGGCCTGGTCAGTGGTCTCACGGTGCCTTTGCTGGATCGTGGCCGAACGATCGGCGCGCTCACCGTCCGCTCACGCGAGGCGAAGACTTTCGAGGATGACGACATCCGCTTTCTGGAATCGCTGGGCAACCTTCTCGCGACGGGCCTGCAGCGGGCCCAGAGCGAGGAGGCGCTCAATCATGCCCAGCGCCTCGAGAGCGTCGGTCAATTGACCGGTGGCATCGCGCACGACTTCAACAACCTTCTGACGGTCATCCAGGGGAATTTGCAGGTCCTCGAAGAACTGCCGGAACTGAGCGAGAACAGCTACGGTCGGCAGCTGCTCGAAGCGGCCACGCGTGCGACACGGCGCGGTGCCGAGCTGACCGGGAAATTGCTCGCCTTCTCGCGCCGTCAGGTTCTGCAGCCGAGGCCCATCGCTGTCAACACGCTGCTGCACTCGCTCGCGAACATGCTGCGGCGAACCCTCGACGAGCGCATCGAGATCTGCGTCGAGCTGGGTGAGCCGCCACCCTACGTGTATGCCGATCCGGGACAGCTCGAGGCGTCCTTGCTGAACATCGCGATCAACGCACGCGACGCCATGCCGAAAGGCGGAAGACTCACTTTTGCCACGCAAACCGGCGGTGGCGTACCGCGATCGGCACGCACGGAGCTCGACGAACCCTTCGGCGTCGGCGCCGATGAGCTCGTCGCGATCTCGGTGGCCGACACCGGTTCCGGGATGTCCGAAGAAGTCCAGGAGCGCGCGTTCGAGCCCTTCTTCACGACCAAGGAGGCGGGGCGCGGGACCGGTCTCGGTCTCAGCACGGTCTACGGCTTTGTCAAGCAGTCGAAAGGCGCCATCTCCATCGACAGCTCGCTCGGCAGAGGCAGCACCGTGACGCTCTACATCCCGCAGCCGACGGCGGCGATGCCGAGACGCGAAATCGAGGCGCCGGCGAGTGACGAGGTTTCGCCGGGCTTGCGGGTCTTGCTCGTCGAAGACGACCCCGAGGTCCGCAGCGTCGTGCACAAGTACCTGGACGCGCTTCACTGCGTGACGGCCACTGCTTCGAATGCGGCCGAGGCGCTGCAGCGGCTCGATGAGGGCGCGACGTTCGACCTCCTGCTGAGCGACATTGCTCTCGGACCCGGCCAGCGCGGCACCGAGCTGGCCGCCGAAGTGCAACAGCGCCTGCCGGCCCTGGCCGTCCTGCTGATGTCGGGCTACTCGGCCGAGTTACTCGAGGCCGACCGCGACGCGCCACCCAGCTGGGAGCTGCTGCGCAAACCGTACAGCCGGCAGGAACTCGGAAGCGCGATTGCCAAGGTGATGTCGACCCGAATCACCGCGTCGGGTTCCGGACCTGGAACCCCGAACCCGCCCGCCTAGTGCGGAAGCGCGGGATCGGTGCGAGATCGCCTTCCGCTCCTGTCAGGGGATTGCCCGCCCCGGTTGACGCTGCAACTTGATCTGCAACAAGGGCTGCTCAGCGTACCCCGTTGAAACTGCAAGCTCGCGTGCAGCGCAGCGGAGCGAAACCGAGCGATGCGAAAGTGTGAAGCGAAGCGGAGAACCGAAATGCGGCTGCTTGCGGGTGCGATCTGCTTGGCGACGACCTTGTTCGCCGCTCCCGTCGGGGCGGTGGAGGCCTTCACCCTTCGGTATGGCGGAACCGGACACCTCGCCTTCGACTGCTTTCCAGTGCTGTGCTCACCCGTCACGACACCCTGGATCTCCACCATCACGGTTCAGACCCGTGTCCGGCACAGACGGTGTCTATCTGGAGGTTCTCCGGTACCGAGGTGGACTTCGATCATCCACTGATTGGAAAAACGGGGCCGTTCAGCGGCCACGCCGCCGTGATCCCGGAACCGGAAACCTATGCGCTGATGCTCGCCGGACTTGCCGCGGGCCTGTGCTCGCGTCGCCGACTGAAAGGCTCACGTTAACCAACGCACAGTGAATCTCGCCGCCGAAACTTCGGCGCGCAGCGGATCATGATCAAGCCCACCAGCAGCAGCTCGCCGGGACTCGCGGCGACTGCGCTCGCGCCTTCGGCACGCAAGGCGTTGAACGTGTTGAGGCCGGTGGACGACTGATCCTGAAAGACGATCCGGCCGCCGACCCTGCCCCGTGGCGCTGCCGCCCAGCGCCGTCAGGTCCACGGGTCGGTACGAGCTGCCCGTGCCGAGATCGATCCCCGAGGTGGCGGCAAAGACAATGTTGCCGCCGCTGCTGCCGTTGTCGGCGGACAGGCTTTGCCGGATCGGGCCGGTGCCGTTCGTCAGGTTCTGGATGCCGAGGCCGCCGAAGCTCAACGTTCGGCCGCCGCCACCTGCCACGTGCACCTGGAAGGAGCCGGCGCCGGCGGCGAACGTCAGGGTGTCGAGGCTCGCGCTCAGGTCGACCGTGGTGGCCACGCCTGCGGCGCCACCGAACACAACGCCGTCGCCGTCGACCGGAGGATGGCCGCCGTTCCAGTTGGCCGCCGCACTCCAGTTGGGCGAACTCGCGGCGCCGGTCCACGCCACCGGTGCGGACCAGCTGAACGTCGCCAGCCACCCCAGCGCCAGCGCGAGGCAACGCGCTCTCCCGAGTGACCTGGATGTGCTCATGGCGTCCAGGGTACGCGCCGGCCTGTCTTCGCGTAAGCCGCAAAGCTGGAAAATGGGGCCCGCAATGGCGCATACCCCTCAAGATTTCGATTGGGACGATCTGAAGCATTTGCTGGCCGTGGCGCAGCACGGCAGCACGCTGGCCGCGGGGCGCGCGCTCGGCCTGGATCAATCGACGGTGCAACGCCGGCTGACGGAACTCGAGCGCCGTTTCGGGCAGGCGTTGGTGCAGCGGCAGCCGAGCGGCTACCGCCTGACCGAGTTCGGGACGGCACTGCTGCCGCATGCACAGCGCGTCGAAGACGCGGTGGCCGCCTTCAAGCAACACTTGCTGACTGCCGCTTCCGAAGTCGCAGGCGTGATCCGGGTGACCTGCCCGGAGCCCATCGTGTACCGAATCACCCAATCAACGCTGCTGCAGCGGTTCGCCGAACGCCATCCCGCGCTGCAAGTCCATTTCGTCATGAGCGACAAGTACGTCGACCTGCACAAAGGCGAGGCCGATGTCGCGCTTCGCTCGGGCGACACCGACGATGGCGAACTGGTCGGGCGAAAGATCGGCGATTCCGTCTGGGCGGTCTACGCCAGCAAGAACTACATCGAGCGCCATGGGCGTCCGCAGCGCATCGAAGACCTGGCGCAGCACGCACTCGTCGGCTTCGACGACACGATGGCCAAGCACCGCATCGCGGCATGGTTGCGCAAGATCGCACCCGACGCAGTGCTCGTCGCACGCAGCAACAGCGTGCTCGGTCTGCTCTATTCCGCGAAGGCGGGGGTCGGCGTGGCCCCCTTGCCGATCGCACTTGGCGACGCCGAACCTGAACTCCTGCGGGTGATCGAGCCGGTGACCGAACTCACGCGCATCTGGCGCATGCTGACGACCGCGGAGCTGCGCCACTCGCCGCGCGTCGCGGCCTTCTTCGACTTCATGGTGAGCGAGATCGACACGCTTCGACCGATCATCACGGGTTGATGCTGGGTCCGATCCTCAGCGGACGCGACTTCTACTCAGCCTTGATGCCGGCCTGCTTGACGACCGCGGCCCAGCGGGCGGCGTCCTTGCGCATCAGCGCTGCCATCGCATCGGGTGTGCCGGTCGCGACTTCCATGCCCTGTGCCGCGAGAGCGGTCTTGACCTCGGGCAGCGCGAGCGCCTTCGCGATGTCGGCGTTGACGCGGCCGATGATGTCGGCCGGCGTTCCCGCCGGCGCGAGACTGCCGTACCAGAGGTCGGCCTCGACCCCTTTGAGTCCGAGCTCGGCGAGCGTCGGCACGTCGGGCGCGAGCGCCGACCGGTTGACGCCGGCCGCCGCGAGCACGACGAGGCGGTTGCCCTTGACCTGCGCCATCGCGACGTGGACCGGCAGGAACATCAGCGGCACGTCGCCGGCCAGCACCGCATTGACGGCGCCGGCGGTGCCGGAGAACGGGATATGCGTCAGCGAGACCTTGGCCTGCAGCTTGAACAGCTCCATCGCCATGAAGTGCGGCGTACCGACACCCGGCGAGGCGTAGTCGATCGACCCCGGCTTCGCGCGCGCCGCCTTCAGCAGCTGCTCGACGGAACGCAAACCGGACGCTGCGCTCGCGACCAGCAGGAACGAGCCGGTCGCGCACAGACCGATCGGCGCGAGGTCCTTCAGCGGGTCGTACGTCATGTTCGTGTACAGCGCCGGATTGATGATCAGCGTGTTCACGCCCATCAGCAGCGTGAGCCCGTCGGGCGGCGACTTGGCGACCGCGCCGGCGCCGAGATTGCCGGATGCGCCGGGCCGGTTGTCCACGACGATCGGCTGGCCCCAGGCCTGCTGCAGGTGCGGCGCCAATGTCCGCGCCAGAATGTCCATGCCGGTCCCGGGTGTGAAGGGCACGACGATGCGGACCGGGCGCGCCGGCCATCCGGTCTGTGCCGACAGGCGCGCCGACATCGGCAAGGCAAGTGCGGCGGCAGCCAGTGCCATGACGCGGCGGCGGGGGTTGAAGTTCGAGTCGTTCACTGAGGTTGTCTCTTCGGATGCCGCTCACATCTTGCCGGATTCAGCCAGCCGCACGGAATACGACACCCTACACAAGCCAGCGTCGCGCCGTCAAGGCTCAAAGCACGCGCTTGACACCGGGCGCATGCAACAGCAGACCGGCCAGCACATAGCACAGTCCAGGCGACACGTCTCCAGGTTCGCACCTGGGTGTCGGGCAAGCACTCGAGCCAGCGGGGCGCGGCGGCGAGGCAGCCAGAGTTGCAGCAGCGTGTCCATGAACGGCTTGCCACGCGATGTCTGCGCCAGTGCGATCGTGACCGGTCCGATCACGAAGCCATAGCCCAGCAGCGGGATGCCGAGTCGCTGCAGGCGATCACGCAAGTAGTGCCACGATCCTTTGCTTTGCAGTGAGGCCGGCGTGTAGTACGGAGAGCAGGAAGAACAGCCCCATGAACCACGCTTGCTTCAACGTGCAGAAGAAAACCAGCAGCATCGATGACAAGGAGCCGTCAGTCGGCATCTCCTTGTAGTACCAGCCGCCGACAGCACCGTAGGTGATCGCAGTGTGGTGAAACACGACCAGGAAGGTCGTGCCGACACCCACTGCGTCAATCCCGAAATTTCGCCTGGGCTGCTGGGCATTCTCGACCAGTGAGGCAGTCATGCACCTCATTGTGGTCACGGTTGGCCCGCGCTTCGGCGTCGGTCGGCTTCGGCCAGGCCCTCGACAGACCGGATGTCGCTGGCGAGGCGTTCCGAACAGGCCGACTCGCCTCGAACGATCACCGCGGCCGGCGAAGTCAGGTGATCGGGTCCTTGCCGGAACTGAGGGCGGCCGTACCACGATCATCACCTCGCTTGCGAGCGGCTCGCAACTGGCGAAAGATCTTCGTCACACGGTAAATGGCGATCAGCTCAATCGCAAGCCCCAGCGCAGCAATCCGCGACTTCCGGCG
>JBDSAB010000417.1:0-2855 GCA_039922395.1 Caldimonas sp. | reverse complement strand
GGCGTACGGCACCGCGCCCTTGTTGCGCATCCAGTGCAGCGCGGCGCTGGTGTCGAGGCCGCCGGAGAAGGCGATGCCGACCTTCTGGCCGGCGGGGAGGTTCTGCAGGATGGTGGCCATCGTCTCGGCTTCGTACGGCTAGGGGTTGGGTCGAGACCCCGGCGGCGGCGGTCCTGGCGAGGACGTGATTTTAGGTCGATGCGGGAGCTGGCCGGGGCCGTCGGCCGGCGCTGCGCGGCCAGCGCATGTCTGCGAGGACCAAGGGGTTTCGACAACGCCCGACGCCTGGCCAGCGGTCCAGAATCGCCCCGAGCGCGTGAGCCCGAAGCCCCGAGGAGCCGTCCGTGTTTCCCTACCTTGTCCACGACGTGCCGGCCGACCGGCCGCACTTCGCGATCTGGCCGAAGCGCCTGCCGCATGCGGTGATCGCGCCCGAGACCTCGCTCTGGGTCAACCTCGACATCGCGGCGACGCGTTTCCCGGAGAAGCCGGCCTACATCTTCTTCGGCCGCGAGCTGACCTACCGCGAGCTGCATGCGCAGGCCGACGCGATCGCCGGCTGGCTGCAGAGCGTCGGCGTCGGGGCCGGCGACCGCGTCGCGATCTATCTGCAGAACTGCCCGCAGTACGTCGCCGCCTACTACGGCATCCTGCGCGCCAACGCGGTCGTCGTGCCGGTCAATCCGATGAACCGCGCCGAGGAGTTCAAGCATTACATCACCGACCCCGGCACCAAGGTCGTGATCTGCAGTGCCGACTTGGCCGCGATCGTCGACGCCGCGAATGCCGCCTTGCCGGTGGCCGAACGCTTGTCGCAGGTGCTGGTGACGCGCTACACCGACGCGATGCCCGAAGGCCCGATCGACGCGCCCGATGCGCCTCCGCCCGCGATGGACGCCTGGCTGCGCACCGACCCGCCGCTGCCGGCCGGTCACCTGCGCTGGACCGACGTGCTCGCCCTGAAGCTGAAGCCCGGCCCGCACACCGCCAAGCCCGACGACCTCGCGATGCTGCCGTACACGTCGGGCACCACCGGTCTGCCGAAGGGCTGCATGCACACGCATCGAACCTTGATGCACAACACGGTCGGCGGCCAGTGGAGCTACGCGGCGCCGGAGTCGATCGGGCTCGGCGTGGTGCCGATGTTCCACATCACCGGCATGCTGTACGGCGTGCTCGGCGTCGTCCACAGCGGCTCGACCCACGTCCTGATGCCGCGCTGGGACCGCGAGCTCGCCGGCCGGCTGATCTCGCGCTACGGCGTGACGCACTGGACCTGCATTCCGACGATGGTGATCGACCTGTTCGGCAGCCCCAACTACAAGAGCTTCGACCTGTCGAGCCTGCGCTACATCAGCGGCGGCGGCGCGGCGATGCCGCATGCGGTCGCGCAGCGCCTGCAGGACGAGTTCGGCCTGACGTTCGCCGAGGGCTACGGCCTCACCGAGACCGCGGCGCCGAGCCACGCCAACCCGCCCGAGCGCGCGAAGCTGCAGTGCCTCGGCATCCCGATCTTCGGCGTCGATTCGCGGGTCGTCGATCCGCTGACGATGAAGGAGCTGCCGACCGGCGAGATCGGCGAGATCATCACGCGCGGTCCGATGGTCTTCAAGGGCTACTGGCGCCATCCGGAAGCGACGAAGGACGCCTTTGTCGAGTTCGAGGGCAAGACTTTCTTTCGCACCGGCGACCTCGGCCGGATGGACGAAGAGGGCTACTTCTTCATGACCGACCGGCTGAAGCGGATGATCAACGCGAGCGGCTACAAGGTCTGGCCGGCCGAAGTCGAGATGCTGCTGTACAGGCACCCGGCGGTGCAGGAGGCCTGCATCATCGCGGCCCGCGACGCCTATCGCGGCGAGACCGTCAAGGCGGTGGTCGTGCTGCGCGCCGCGGCGAAGGGGCAGACCCGGGCCGAGGACATCACTGCGTGGGCGCGCGAGAACATGGCGGCCTACAAGGTGCCGAAGATCGTCGAGTTCGTCGAGTCGCTGCCGAAGTCGGGCTCCGGCAAGGTCATGTGGCGGCTGCTGCAGGACGAGGAAGCGGCGCGCTCGGCGGCGGCCGGCTGACCTGGGACGGCGACCGACACGAAGGAATGCGATGACGGCGAATCAGGACATCGGGATCGTCGGCCTCGGCGCGATGGGGCTCGGCATGGCGCAGTCGCTGCGCCGCGCCGGCTATCGCGTGCACGCCTGCGACGTGCGGCCGGAGGCGGCACGTGCGTTCGCTGCCGAAGGCGGCGTCGCGTGCTCAACGCCGGCTGACGCGGCCGCAGCCAGCGAGGTGCTGATCAGCGCCGTCGTCAACTCGGCGCAGACCGAGGCGGTGCTGTTCGGCGAGGGCGGCGCCGCGACGTCTTTGAAGCCCGGCAGCGTGTTCGTGATGTGCTCGACCGTCGATCCGAACTGGTCCATCGACCTCGAGCGGCGGCTCGCCGAGCGCGACGTGCTGTACCTCGACGCGCCGATGTCGGGCGGCGCCGCCAAGGCGGCTGCCGGCCAGATGACGATGATGACCGCGGGCCGCCCGGAGGCGTACGCGAAGGCCGGCGCCGCGCTCGACGCGATGGCCGGCAAGGTCTACCGGCTCGGCGACCGGGCCGGCGCCGGCAGCAAGGTCAAGATCATCAACCAGCTGCTGGCCGGCGTGCACATCGCGGCCACCGCCGAGGCGATGGCGCTCGGCTTGCGCGAAGGCGTCGACCCGGCCGCGCTGTACGAGGTCATCACGCACAGCGCCGGCAACAGCTGGATGTTCGAGAACCGCATGGCGCACGTGCTGGCGGCCGACTACACGCCGCTCTCGGCGGTCGACATCTTCGTCAAGGATCTCGGCCTCGTCCTCGACAC
>JBDSAB010000416.1:0-3833 GCA_039922395.1 Caldimonas sp. | reverse complement strand
TGCCGATTCGTTCATCTCCCTGACCTCATCGACGCTTCCCGCGGCACGCCGCGTGGCTGGTTCGAACCCTTCGCGGGAACGGTTGGCGGCGATGCCGTCGCTTTGACTGTTCCCGGATTTCAAGGTGCCCGCTCGGGCGCCGGTCCGGACCTTTCTCCCCAGCGACTTTTCCGTCGTCACACAGCGTGACGACAACCGGTCCTGGCCGCCTTTGCGGCAGGTCGTTGTGCGTATTGAAAGCAGATGATGACCTTCGAATCCCTGGGCCTGCATGAAGCCCTCAACCGTGCCGTCACCGATGCCGGCTATGAGACCGCGACCACGGTCCAGTCCGCCGCGATCCCGCCTGCCCTCGAGGGCGCGGACCTGATGGTGTCGTCGAGCACCGGCAGCGGCAAGACCGCGTCGTTCATCCTGCCGGCGCTGCAGCGCATCCTGGCAGCGCGTGCCGTGCCCGGCGTGCGGCGCGACAAGGGCACGGTCTACGGCCCGCGCATCCTCGTGCTGACGCCGACGCGCGAGCTCGCAATGCAGGTCGCCAAGTCGGCGGCGCTGTACGGTCGCCATGTGCAGGGCCTGCGCGTCGCGACCGTGGTCGGCGGCGTGCCGTACCCGGCCCAGATCAAGGCGCTGCGCAGCCCGCTGGATATCCTGATCTCGACCCCTGGCCGTCTGCTCGACCACCTGCAGACCGGCAAGGCGGTGCTCGACCACGTCGAGGTGCTGGTCCTCGACGAAGCCGACCGGATGCTCGACCTCGGCTTCATCGACGACATCAACACAATCGCCGATCACATTCCGGCAACGCGCCAGACGATGATGTACAGCGCAACCTTCTTGGGTCACGTCGGCCGGCTCGCCCAGAACCTGCTGCGCGATCCGAAGCGCATCGACGTTGCGTCGCACACCGACACGCATGAGAACATCGAGCAGCGCCTGCACTGGGCCGACAACGGCACGCACAAGAACGCGCTGCTCGATCACTTGTTGACGCAACGCGAGATGGAGCAGGCGCTCGTCTTCACGAGCACCCAGCGCGATGCCGACTGGCTCGCCGACCGCTTGGCCGACATGGGCCACGCGGTCGCTTCGCTGCATGGCGGCATGCCGCAGGGCCGACGCAACCGCGTGCTGCAGGGGCTGCGCTCACGTCAGCTGAAGGTTCTGATCGCCACCGACGTCGCCGCGCGCGGCATCGACGTGCCGAGCATCAGCCACGTCATCAACTACGGCCTGCCGATGAAGCCGGAAGACTACGTTCACCGCATCGGTCGCACCGGCCGCGCCGGCCGCAACGGTCTGGCCGTCACGCTCGCCGAACGGATGGACAGCGGCATGATCCGCCGGATCCAGCAGTTCACGACACAGATGATCCCGGTCGCGACGATCGGCGGCCTCGAGCCGAAGAGCCCGGAGCCGCGCACCGCCGGCCGCCCGGAATCGCGCGCCTTCAAGCCAGGTCACGCGCCCGCCAAGTCCTACAGCAAGAAGCCGTTCGCACGGCGCGATGAAGGCTTCGCGGAACGCGCCCCGTTCGATCGGTCCGCCGTTCCGGCCCGCCACGAGCCGCGGCCCGCGTTCGCCGATTCGCGTCGCAGCAGCCCGTTCGACCGCGCACCCGCGGCGGGACGTTTCGACGCCAAGCCGAAGGGCTTTGTGCCCCGGGCGGACGCCGCTCCGGCACGCAAGGGCGGCTTCAAGCCGGCCCGGCCGCGCCCCGGCGGCTTCAGCCGCTGAGCGCTAACGGCGACGCTGGACCGACACCTTGACCGACATGCCAAGGTAGTCGTCGCTCTCGCCGAACCAGCTGCCTGAGACAGGCGCCGCCTGCGACGGATGGCGGGCGACGCCGACCCGGATCAGCTGGCTGCCGCCGAGCAGGTTGTTGGTCGGGTCGAACGGCACCCAGCCGGCGCCCGGCAGATACGCCTGCAGCCACGCGTGGGTGTAGCCGGCGCCGAGGGTGTCGCCATCCGGACCGCCGTCGAGGGCGGGGTCGTACAGGTAGCCGGAGACAAAGCGCGTCGCGATGCCGAGGCGCCGTCCGGCTTCCATCATCAGCAGTGCGAAGTCGCGGCACGAGCCGGAGCCGAGCTCGAGCGTCAGGCTCGGTTCCTGCGTCCCTTCCTCATCGCGCGCCGCATAGCGGAACTGCTCCCGGATGTGCTGGTTCATCGCGATCAGCAGGTCGCGCGTGCCGGTCGGTCCGTCGGTGCGGATGAACTGGCGGGCCCAGGCGGTCAGCTCGCCGCCCGGATCGTCGTGCGCAGGCCGCAGGTAGTGCTCGAGGTCGAAGCGCTCGTCGACGCTGTAGGCGAATGGGAAGAGCTCGGCGCTCGGCGCCAGCGGCAGCTCGAGGTTGTTGGTGTGGGCATGCTCGATCGTGAAGCTGCAAACGATGCGCAGTTCGTCGGCCGCGTCCAGCGGCTGCACCAGTGCGACCGAGTTCGAGTGCGGATCCTGGATCATCCGCACGTCGCAGTCCGGAGACACGTCGAGGTCCGTCGCAAGCACGCGCAGGTCGTGGCTGTCGCGTGGGCGAAACATCACCCGGTGCTCGCCGAACGTGACCGGTTGGCGATAGCTGTACACCGTCGTGTGGGTGATGTCGTACTGGATCGGCATGGGTAACGGCTACACGTCCAGCAGCTCGACCTCGAACATCAAGGTGGCATTCGGCGGGATCACGCCGCCGGCGCCGCGCGCGCCGTAGCCGAGGTCCGGCGGGATCACGAGGACGCGGGTGCCGCCGACGCGCATGCCCTGGACGCCTTCATCCCAGCCCTTGATCACCATGCCCGAACCCAGCTCGAACGAGAACGGGTCGTTGCGGTCCTTGCTCGAATCGAATTTCTTGCCCTTGACGCCCTGGTCGTAGAGCCAGCCGGTGTAGTGCACGGAGACGTGCTGTCCGGATTCGGCGAGGTCGCCGCTGCCGAGCACGGTGTCGTCGTACTGCAGGCCGGAGTCGGTGCTGTTCATCGGTTCTCGCCTTTCTTTCATCGGGGATGGGGACGCTCATCATGCCAGCGCAAGGCACGAGCCCCGCGCCGGACTCAGCGACCGGTCAGCGGACCGGCGCCTTCGACCTCGACCCAGCGTGCACGCCAGCGGGCAGTGGCTTCGGCCAGCCACCCGGAAAGGTCGCTGGCAGCGACGTCCAGAGCGAGCAGCGTGCCCGCCTCCCGGAGCGCTGACAGCGGCCGGTTCATGTCGAACGGGATGGCGCCGTTCTGCTTCGACAGCTTCTCGCCATCGTCGCCCAGGACAAGGGCGACATGCAGGTGGCGGGGCGTGGGCAACCCGAGCAAGCGTTGCAGATGAATTTGCCGTGGCGTGTTGTCGGCGAGGTCTTCGCCGCGCACCACATCGGTGATGCCCTGGGCCGCGTCGTCGACCACGACGGCCAGCTGGTAGGCCCAGAAGCCGTCGGCACGGCGCACCACGAAGTCGCCGACTTCGCGCGACACGTTCTGAGTCGTCACGCCGAGGCGGCGATCGGTCCAGGCGATCGTCAGCGGTTCATCGAATCGATCAGGTGTCGGCGTCGCGAGGACCCGAGCCGCTCGCGCGGCACGACCCCGCAGTCCGCGCCGACAGGTGCCGGGATAGACCAGCTCGCCATGCCGCGATCGCTGGGCGCCGCGCAGCGCCGCGGCGTCGACAAGGTCGCGACGCGTGCACCCGCACGGATAGGCCCAGCCCGCGGCAAGCAGGCGCTGCAGCGCAGCCTCGTAGAGCGGTTCGCGCCGCGACTGCCAGACCGGTGGTTCATCAGGCAACAGTCCGCAGGCGGCCAGCTGCGACAGGATCAACGTGTCCGCCCCGGCGAT
>JBDSAB010000415.1:0-3154 GCA_039922395.1 Caldimonas sp. | reverse complement strand
TCTGCCAGGCCGCTTCCTGCGCCTCCCGGCCGAAGCGCGTGCCCTTCGCCATCGCGCGCGCCTGGCGCGTGTTCTTGACCTTGCGGTTCTCGGTGTAGTCGACCGCCTGCCGGAAGCTGCGCTGCGTCGCCTCCTTGTAGACCTTGGCGCAGCGCGTCTCATCGCCGCATCGCACGACATAGACCATCGCCTCCTTGCCGCTCATCAGCTGGCGCACGACGCCGTCGATGAAACCTTCCTCGAGCAGCGAGCGCAGGCGCTGCGGCGCCTTCACCGGTGGTCCGATCGATCGGGCTCGGCGTCGTCGAGCCCCGCCGGCTGCGGCCACTCCTGCAGCTCGGCGACGCGGCGGACGATCCACGCCGCCTCGGCCGGCGTGAACGCATCCGGGTCGGCGCGCAGGCCATCGTGGCAGCGCCGCAAAGCGTCGCCGGTGTCGTCGCCGTCCTGATGGCGCGTGGCCAGGAACGCGGCCGTGTGCAGCGCGACGTCCTCGCAGCGCTCGTGGCGGGCCTCGATCTCGGCGCGCGGCCGCAGCGGGCGTCCATGGCGCGAATGCAGCGCGAGGAAGGACTCGGGCACCAGCGTCTGGTTGTGGTCGTAGTGATCGTGCATCGGGGCGGCCGACTATAACGGCCGGGTCTCGATGCGAGCGCCGATGCGCCGTTCGAGGAACGCTCGCGCCATGACGTGCGGTGCAGTCTGTCGATGGCCGGCTCGCAGCATGCCGTCCGCCGGCGCGGTCGCGGTTGCTATCCTCGGCGCCGATGACCGAACAGCAGCAACTCGAAGCCGCGATCGCCGCGCTGGAAGGCCAGCGATCGACGCTCGGCGATGCGGTGGTCGAGCCGTTGCTGGCGGCGGCGCGAGCCCGGCTCGCGACGCTTGATCAGACGGCCGAGACGCCGGCGATCCCGACGCAGGCGCTGCGCCAGGTCAGCATCCTCTTCATGGACGTGGTCGGCTCGACCCTGCTCGCCCAGCGCCTCGATCCCGAAGCGATCAGCGCGGTGATGGACGACGCGTTGGCGCGCGGCACGGCCGTCGTCCGGGCCCACGCCGGCAAGGTGCTGCAATACGCCGGCGACAACATCCTGGCCGCGTTCGGTGCCGACGAAGCGCGTGAGGATGACGCGGAGCGCGCGGTGCGTTGCGGCCTGGCGCTGCTCGAGCTCGGCAAGACGCTTCGCGCCGATGTCCGGCGGGCGCACGGCCATGACGGCTTCGACGTGCGCGTCGGCATTCACACTGGGGACGTGCTGCTCGGCGGCGGGGTCGATGCGGACGGCAGCATCCGCGGCATCGCGGTCAACGTCGCCGCGCGGATGGAGCAGACCGCGCCGCCCGGCGCGCTGCGCATCAGCCACGACGCCTACGCGCAGGTGCGCGGCCTGTTCGAGGTCGAGGCGCAGGAGCCGCTCGCGGTCAAGGGCGTCGACGGCCTCGTCCAGAGCTACCTCGTGCTGCGGGCGAAGCCACGCAGCTTTCGGCTCGGCAGCCGCGGCATCGAAGGCGTCGCGACCCGGATGATCGGCCGCGATGCCGAGCTCGAAGCGCTGCAGGACGCATTCAAGCGCCTGTTCGTCGACCGCACCTTGGCGGCGGTCAGCGTGGTGGCCGATGCCGGCATCGGCAAGAGCCGTCTGCTCTACGAGTTCTCGGCCTGGAGCGACGCGCGTCCGGAAAGCTTCTTCCTCTTTCGCGGCCGAGCCACGCCGCAGACGCAGGGCCAGCCGTTCGGACTGCTGCGCGACATCCTGGCCTGGCGATTCCAGATCGGCGACGACGACAGCCTCGAGACGGCGCGCAGGAAGATGGAGGAGGGCATCGCGCCGCTGTTCGTCGACGACGACGGTGCCGAGATCGCCGAAGGCCACGCCCATCTCCTCGGCCACCTGATCGGCATCGAGTGGCGTGGCAGCCACCACCTCAAGGGGATCCTCGACGACCCCAGGCAGATCCGCAATCGCGCATTCCACGCCGCGGCGCAGCTGTTCCGCCGCATCGGTGCTGCCGACGGCACGCCGGTCGTGCTGCAGCTCGAAGACCTGCACTGGGCCGACAACGAGAGCCTGGACTTTCTCGCCTACCTCGCCGAGATCGACCGCGATGTGCCGATGCTGATCGTGGCCTGCTGCCGGCCGACGTTGCTCGAGCGGCGGACGAACTGGTGTGCCGAGCGCGCGCATCGCCGGATCGACCTGCAGCCGCTCGGCAAGGACATGAGCCGGCTGCTCGTCAGCGAGCTGCTGAAGAAGCTGCCCGAGGTGCCGGTCACACTGCGCGAGCTGGTCACCGGCGGCGCCGAAGGCAACCCGTTCTACATGGAAGAGCTGGTCAAGATGCTCATCGACCAGGGCGCGATCGAAACCGGCGAGAGCTGGAAGGTCAATGCCGAGCGGCTGATGCTGACGCAGGTGCCGGCCACGCTGACCGGCGTGCTGCAGGCCCGCCTCGACGGGCTGCCGGCGCTCGAGCGCCTGACCCTGCAACAGGCCAGCGTGATCGGCTCGGTGTTCTGGGATCGTGCACTGATCGCCCTCGACGACAACGCGCGCCAGACCTTGCCGGCGCTGGTGCGCCGCGAGCTCGCGCTGCCGCGCGCGGACAGCGCCGACGACGACCTGCGCGAATACGCGTTCAAGCACCAGATCCTGCACCAGGTGACCTACGCGACGGTGCTGAAGCGAACGCGGCGTGAGCTGCACGGCAAGCTGGCCCGCTGGCTGGCCGCGCAGACAGGGCTGCGCGCGAACGACTTTCTCGGCGCCGCGGCCCGCCACTTCGAGCTCGCTGGCGACGACGGCAACGCGGCCGAGTACCACGCGCGCGCAGCCGAGCAGGCGCGCACGCGGATGGCGCACGACGCCGTGCTCGACCATGTGCAGCAGGCGCTGACGCTGCTCGACCGATCGCCGGGAACGGGCACCGCGCTGCTGCGCTGGCGTCTGCTCGACGTGCGCGAGGCCACGCTCGACATCCAGGGCGAGCGGGCCGGGCAGCGCGCCGACATCGAGGCGATGGCCGAGCTCGCCGAGGCGCTCGATGACGATCGGCGGCGCGGCCACGCCGCCTGGCGGCGCAGTGCGTGGGCCCATCGGCTCGCGGACTACGCCGCGACGGAGGCGTTCGCGCGGCGGGCCGTCGATTCGGC
>JBDSAB010000414.1:0-7734 GCA_039922395.1 Caldimonas sp. | reverse complement strand
GGCACGCAGACCGTGACGCGGTCGGTGACCAACGTCGGCAAGGAGCAGGCGACCTACAACGCGTCGGTGACCGGCATGGCCGGCGTCGGCGTGGTCGTCACGCCGTCGTCGCTGGCGATCGCGCCGGGGCAGACCAAGTCGTTCACGGTGAAGTTCACGCGCGGCGAGGCCGCTCTGTCGGCCTATACGGGCGGCAACCTGACGTGGTCCGACGGGTCGCACACCGTGCGCATCCCGATGGTCGTGCGCCCGGTCGCCCTCGCCGCACCCGCCGAGGTGAGCGGCACCGGCGCGCCGATCAGCTACACGGTCCAGTTCGGCTACAACGGGCCGTTCACGGCCGCGCCGCGTGGCTTGGTCGCTCCCGCGATCAACCCCGGCACGGTCGCCGACGACCCGACGAACAGCACCTGCTCGCTCGCTTCGCCGAACGCCCAGAAGATCGACGTGGTGGTGCCCGCGGGCACCACGTTCGCGCGCTTCCAGCTGTTCGATGCGGACGTGAGCCCGGGGTCGGATCTCGACATGTGCGTGTACAACGGCGCCACGCAAGTGGGCGGTAGTGGCAGCGGCACGTCGGCCGAGCAGGTCGACCTTCTCAACCCGGCGGCTGCCACCTACACGGTGGTCGTCCAGGGCTGGGGTGTGGTCGGCAGCTCGCCGTTCAAGCTGCACACGTGGCTGGTCGGCGGCACGAGCGCCGGCAACATGACGGTCACGGCACCGACCACCGCGGTGCTCGGCACAGCGGGCACCATCGGCCTCTCGTTCACGGGGCTCGCACCGGCCACGAAGTACCTCGGCTCGGTGGCCTACAGCGGCAGCACCAACCTGCCGAACCCGACGGTGGTGCGCGTCGACACGCCCTGACCCGCACCTGAGAACGGCTTCGCGCTGCGCGCGAAGCCGACCCTTCGAAGCCGTCACCGCACCCGTTGCGCTGACGGCTTCGTCACGTCAGATCCGGCCGCCGTTGGGTAGCGGTGGCCGGGCGCGTTCGGCCGGGCACAGTCGCCACGTCCCACGCGCACCCGCGTGGTAGTCGAACTGTTGACCGCCCGCTTCGACGCGGATGCGGAAGCCCGGGACCAGCGCCTGCGTGTACATGCGGTCTGGTTCCGGGCAGCCGAGTGACCCGTCCGACCAGGTGACGGCGCCGGCCTCGAGGACGCGCACGCGGCTGGCATCGACGCCGCTGCGGCGCGCCGCGTCGTCGGAAACCGTGCGGATCAGCGACTGCAGATCGGCGCCGGCGAGGGATGGACCGGGAGTCGTCGGCGCGGGAGTCATGGGTGCAGGCGTGACAGGGACAGAGCCGGCCGGCGCACATCCAGCGAGCAGGACAACCGCGAGCAGTGGGACCGCGGCTGCGCCGTGCAACCGGACCTTTGGCGCGTGAGCGCCGGTGTCGAACGAAGCCATGCCGTCATCCTGAACGAGCCGTCTTGCTGTAGGTCGTGGCGCCGTCGGCGGAGCGAGCCCGCCACGGACGGTCAACCGTTGCCGTGACCGCCCGTTGAATGACCCAGACCGTCGACAGCCGCCGGTTGATTCATCCTACTTTGAAAGAGTCCGACATGAACAAGATGCTTGCCACGCTGATCTCGGGGCTGTTCGCCTCCGCCGCGTTCGCCCAGACCACCGCGCCCGCCGCCACCCCGCCGGCCGTCGCCAAGGCGGAAGCCAAGGCCGACAAGGACGTTGCCAAGGCCAAGGCCGACGAAGCCAAGACCATGACCAAGGCCGACGGCAAGGTCATGAAGGCCGAAGCCAAGGCCGGCGAGAAGAAGGCCGATGCCCATGCCGACGCCGCCGACAAGAAGCACAAGGCGATGGACAAGGCCGCCAAGGCGGATCCGGAAGACAAGATGAAGGCCGACGCCAAGGCCGACAAGTCGATGGCCAAGGCCGACGAGAAGGCCACCAAGAAGATGGTCAAGGCCGACGAGAAGACCGACAAGGTGAAAGCCGATGCGAAGGCCGACAAGGCCGAAGCGAAGGCCGAGACGACCGCGGCGAAGGCGAAGGCCGCCGCCGACGTGAAGGCGTCGACCACCAAGTAATCGGCGCAACGCCGATCAGGACCGGCAGGCTGATCGCCTGCCGCGTCTTCAAGAGAGACAGGCTTCGACCTGTCTCTCTTGCTTTTGGATCGCTTGTCTTGCGAGCCGGTGAAGTCAGCGCGCCGCCGCGCTCACTTGCCGACGTACATCACGCGCATGCCGAGCAGCTTGCCGCCGACCCGGTCAAGCACCTGGATCGTCGTCTGCTGCGGCCGGAAGCCCTGCGGCAGCGGTGCGCTGCCGCGCACGCTGTCGTAGGCACCGACCGAGATCGGCACCGGCTCGAGGGCGATGCGCTCCTCGCCGCCCTTGCCTGTCTGGCCGGAGACGACGAGCTGCATCACGCCGCCGAGCGGCTTGCCGGTCGCGCGCTCGCGCGACAGCACGACGTCGTAGGCGAGCGCACCGCCGTCGACCGCGAACCGTGCGGCACGAATCGCAACCGGCCCGTTGCGCGGATCGGGCGGCAGCGAGGCGACCAGCGCGGCGACGTCTTCGCGCAGGCGCTTCGCGGTGTCGTTGCTGGTGCCCAGGTCGGCCGCCAAGGTCTTGCGTTCGGCGAGCGCGCTGTCGAGCTTCTTCGTCGTCTCGGCGAGCTCGCGCTGCAGGCTCACCCGCTCGGCATCGGCGCGCTCGAACGAATCGCGCAGCTCCGTCGACGCGGCCGCCGACAGGCGCGGCGGCAGGTAGCGCTCCTGCACGAAGATGACGCCCCCCACGCCGATCAGCAGGCCGACCAGCATCAGCACGAGCCAGCGCGGCACCACCCGCCGGCGCCGGCTGCCATACGAATTGAAGAGAACGGGCTGGCGTCGTCCGAACATCGGGAAATCGGCGGAGCGGGAAATTCGAGGGGCTCAAGGGTACAGCCCCCGAAAACACATGTTGATACATCCGGGGGAAGGCCTTGCGCGGAGCCCCGTCGCCATTCTCGACGGGGCGCGACAATCGATGCGATGAAAGACGACCTTCGCGATCCCGAGACATCCGTGGCGACGCTGGCCAACGGCGTGCGCGTGTTGGCCATTCGCCAGCCCCATGTCGAGACCGTCGGCGTCAGCGTGTTCGTGCGCTCGGGCAGCCAGCACGAGAGTACGCGCCTGAACGGCATCAGCCATGTCGTCGAGCACATGGCGTTCAAGGGCACGCACGACCGCGACTGCCAGCAGATCAACCTCGATGCCGAGCGCCTCGGCGCCGACGTCAACGCGCACACCGACAAGGACCACACCGCCTTCCAGATGTCGGGGCTCGCGCGCGATGCCGGTCACTTCGTGGAGATGCTCGGCGACATCGTGCGCCACTGCACCTTTCCCGAAGCCGAGCTCGAGCGCGAGCGCCAGGTCATCCTGCACGAGTTCCTGGAGGACGAGGACGACGCGTTGTCGACCGCCTACAAGCTGTACGACAAGACCTGCTTCGGCGCCCATCCGATCGGCCAGCCGGTGATCGGCACGCGGCGCAACATCGAGCGCTTCACGCGCGAGGACCTGCTCGAGTACGTGCAGCGTCAGTACACCGGCGCGAACACGATCGTGGGCATTGCCGGCGCGATCGATCCGCAAGCGATGCTGCGCGCCGCCGAAGCCACCTTCGCCGACCTGCCGGCCGGCACCCCGAACACGATCGAGACGCCGGCGTACTTTGGCGGCATCGCCTCGCGCCGGCAGAGCGGCTGCAGCCAGACCCACGTCGTGCTCGGCTACCCGATCCCGTCGCTGCGCGACGACGACCCGGCGGGCCTCGTCGCGGCGGCGCTGTTTGGCGAAGGCATGAGCTCGCCGTTGATGGACCAGATCCGCGAGCGTCGCGGCCTCGCGTATTACGCCGCCTGCACGGCCGAGGAACGCGAGCTGTGCGGACTGTTCTCGATCGAGGCGACGACAATGCCCGAGCACCTCGACGAGCTGTTCATCGAGGTCACGCGCCTGCTCGCGGCACAGGCCGAGCACATCGATCCGGTCGGCCTCGAACGCGCGCGCAACCAGATCCTGGTGCGCCTGCTGCGCGACCGCGAACGGCCGCTGCGCCGCCTCGAGGATGCCGCGCAGGACCTGTACATACGGGGTCGCGTGCGGTCGCGCGCAGAACTCACCGCACGTGTCCACGACGTCGATGCCGACCGGCTGTGCGCTGCCTTTGCGCGCCTGCTCGAGATGCCGCCGACGATCGCGATCGCCGGCAAGGTCGGCAAGGGGCTCAACGAGCGCGTGCTCGAGATCCTCGGCCAGCGGCCGGCCGCGGTGCCGAAGGGCCGCCGCGCGCTCGGATCGCGCACGCGGCACCGCGCGCGCGTCGCGACGCTTTAGACCGCCGGGTCAGGCGAACCAGCGCTGCAAATCGAGAGAGCCGCGCCGGCCGACATCGGCCGCGTGTGCATCGAGCCAGGCCGTCGCGCGCTCGCGTCCGGCGTCGCGCAGGCGCTCGAGGAACGGCGCGTGCGCCAGCACCTGGGTTTCGGTCCGCTGGAGATCCGGCACGTCGCTGTTGTCGATCATGTGGAAGCGCATCTGGCGCAAGCGCCGCTCGAGTCGTCCGAACGACAGGAACGATGGGCTCGCAAACGCAGTGGCAAGCGCGAACATGCGCATCTCGCGCATGAAGTTGGCGCTGAAGCCGAGCTCGAGGATGCGCGCCTCGATCTCGTCGATGCGGCGCGGCGTGCCTTCGCGGCGCAGCGGTGCGAGCAGGACCAGCAGCACGTCGCGCGCTTCGCAGTCGTAGAACAGTGGAAAGACGGCCGGGTTTGCCGAATACCCACCGTCCCAGTACGGCTCGCCGTCGATCTCGACCGGGTGGTGGATGCGCGGCAGGCAGGCCGACGCGAGCAGCACCTCGATCGTCAGCTCGCGTTCGCGGAACACGCGCAGCTTGCCGCTGTTCGCGTGCGTCGTGCCGATGAAGAGCTTGAACGGGCTGTCGGCGCGCAGGCGCTCGAAGTCGATCTGGCGCAAGAGCAGGGCGCGCAGCGGATTGAGATCGAACGGATTGAGCTGCGACGGCGAGAAATGGCCGGCCCATTGCGCCATCAGCTTGCTCGCCGGCGACAGGCTGATCGCATCGCCGGCCGCCTGCGTGACCATCGCCGCCGGGATCTGCCGACCGATCTCGCCCCAGAACGCATCGAGCCCGGCGCGCGCGCCTTCGCGGCCGCCCTTGGCCCAGCCGTCGGCCAGCACGACCGCGTTCATCGCGCCCGCGCTGCTGCCGCTCAGCCCTTCGAAGCGGACGCGCGGATCGGCCAGCAAGGCATCGAGAACGCCCCACGTGAAAGCACCGTGCGCACCACCGCCCTGCAGCGCGAGGTTGAGGCGTCCGGCCGGCGACGCTCGACCGGGCCCACCGCGACGTTGCGGCGCAGGGCCGGCTTCGGAAGCGGTTGGCGGTGCTGCCACCTGCGGCTCGACGCCGACGAAGCCGAACCAGCGGAGCCAGCGGCCGAGGCGGCTTCCCGGCAAGTCCGCCGACCGCCCCTCTGCTGCGGCGCGTTCCAACTTGCCGAGGTCGCAGTCAGCGGCGGCGTCGTACTCGGTGCTCCTATTCGTCATAGGTAATTATAGGGTTTTCCCTTATCTCTATCGGAGAGTGTGCGGGACGGAACTGGCGCGCGCTGCCGCCCGCCTTTCCGCGCGACGCGACGGGCTCACCGCGGCCCCTTCTCCTTCGGTCCTGCGCGCCACACAGGTAGACTTTCCGACCGCTCGCGCCGGCGGTGCAGCCGTCGCATCGGCAACAGCGCGGCACTCCAAATCGCCGCAGCGCGCCACCGGCGGCCGACCGAGCCTCAACCCAGGAGATAGCAGCATGAACCAGCCCAGTGCCCGCAGTGGCCTGCAATTGCGCTCGACGATCAAGCGCAGCGGCGAGCTCGAGCTGTCGCTCGTCGACACGCCGGTGCCGGAGCCGGCGCCCGACGAGGTCGTGATCCGCGTCGAGGCCTCGCCGATCAACCCGTCGGACATCGGGTTGCTGTTCGGCGCCGCCGACATGAGCACCGCGACGGCATCCGGCAGCGCCGACCAGCCGGTCCTCACCGCGAAGGTGCCCGACAAGCTGATGCGCGCGATGGCCGGCCGCCTCGACCAGTCGATGCCGGTCGGCAACGAAGGCGCCGGCACGGTCGTCGAGGCCGGCTCGTCACCAGCCGCGCAGGCGCTGCTCGGCCGCACGGTCGCGGCGATCGGCGGCGCGATGTACTCGCAGCTGCGCTGCGTCAAGGTCGACCAGTGCCTGCCGCTGCCGGCCGGCACGAAGCCGGCGGACGGCGCGTCGTGCTTCGTCAATCCGCTGACCGCCCTCGGCATGGTCGAGACGATGCGCATGGAAGGCCACAAGGCGCTCGTCCACACGGCAGCCGCCTCGAACCTCGGCCAGATGCTGAACCGGATCTGCCTCGCCGACGGCATCGGCCTCGTCAACATCGTGCGCAAGCCCGAGCAGGAAAACCTGCTGCGCGAGCTCGGCGCGCGCCACGTCTGCAACGCCGCCTCGCCGACCTTCACCGACGAGCTGACCGAGGCGCTGGTTGCGACCGGCGCGACGATCGCGTTCGATGCGATCGGCGGCGGCCGCCTGGCCGGGCAGATCCTGTCGTGCATGGAAGCGGCCGTGAACCGCACCGCGAAGGAATACAGCCGCTACGGCTCGGCGGTCCACAAGCAGGTCTACATCTACGGCGGCCTCGACATGGCGCCGACCGAGTTCGTGCGCAACTTCGGCATGGCGTGGGGCATGGGCGGCTGGCTGCTGTTCCCGTTCCTGCAGAAGATCGGCCCGGCGGCCGGCCAGAAGCTGCGCGCCCGCGTCGCCGCCGAGCTGAAGACGACGTTCGCGAGCCACTACGCGCGCGAGATCTCGCTGGCCGAGGCGCTGCAGCCGGACGTGGTCGCGGTCTACAACCAGCGCGCGACCGGCGAGAAATTCCTGCTTGCGCCGAATCGCGGCCTGTCCTGAACGGAAACACCCATGTCGTACATGCTGTTGATCGTCGAGCCGGTCGGCCAGCGCCGCGAGCGCACCGAGGCCGAGGGGCACCGCGTCTATGAGCAGATGCTGGACTTCGCCGACAAGCTGAAGGCGCGCGGCGTGCTGCGCGCGAGCGAGTCGCTCGGCTCGGGCGCGCGCCGGCTGCAAAAGCGCGACGGCCGCCAGGACATCGTCGACGGCCCATTCGCCGAGGCGAAGGAAATGGTCGGCGGCTTCTTCCTGCTCGACACCGCGAGCGAGGACGAGGCCCTGGCGATCGCGGCCGAGTGCCCGGCGGCGGAGTGGTGCTGCGTCGAGGTCCGCCAATTGGCGCCCTGCTACGTCTGACGCCGCGCGATCGGTGCGCTGGCCCCCGCAATTTATTGCGCGGCCGCACCGAACCTGTCGATCGAGCCCTGCGGCATTCGTCGTGTCGACAGGAGCCCCATTCGGCTCCGGCCCGCAACGACAAGGAGATGCCATGCGATTCATGATCATCGTCAAGGCCACGCCGGACAGCGAAGCCGGCCGGATGCCGAGCGAAAGCCTGATGGCGGCGATGGCGGCCTACCACCAGGAGCTGGCCCAGGCCGGCGTGCTGCTCGATGCGAACGGCCTGCAGCCGAGCGCGAAAGGCTGGCGCATCTGCTATGCCGACGGCCGGCGCCAGGTCGTCGACGGCCCGTTCGCCGAAAACAAGGCGCTG
>JBDSAB010000413.1:0-10068 GCA_039922395.1 Caldimonas sp. | reverse complement strand
TTCGATCAGCGTGTAGTCGCTGTAGTAGTCGCCGATGTCGATGGCCTTGCGTTCGGGCGGAAATGGCACGATCTCGTAGCGGCCGCCCTCGATCAGCTTCGTCATCAGCTTGGCCAGCTCGCCGAGCGAAACGACCTCGCGGCTGCCGAGGTTGTAGACCTTGCCCACGGCGGCGTCGGCGGCGGCGGCGCGCAGCAAGGCGTCGACGCAGTCGTCGACATAGTTGAAGTCGCGCAGCTGGGTGCCGTCGCCGAACACCTTGATCGGCTGGCCTTCGATCAGCTGGCGCACCCAGATGCCGAGGAACGTCTGGCGCGCGTCCTTGACGCGCATGCCGGGGCCGTAGGTGTTGGTCAGGCGCAGCACGCTGGCCCGGATGCCGTGCACGCTGCTGTAGAGCAGGTGATAGCCCTCGCCGGCAAACTTGTTGATGCCGTTGACATCGACCGGGCGAATCGGGTGCTTCTCGTCGACCGGCAGATAGTCCGGGCGACCGTAGAGCTGGCGCGTGCTCGCGAACACGAGCCGGACGCCGGGGTTCGCCTTGCGGCAGGCCTCAAGGATGGACAACTGCGCCGACGCGTTGATGTCCAAATCGGTCTGCGGGTCGGTCATCGAGTCGAGATGACTGGTCTGGCCGGCCAGGTTGAACAAGAAGTCCTTGCGCTGGACCAGATACTCCATCGCGAAGCGATCGCGAACGTCGCAGACGTTGACGACCACGTCGGAGCGGAAGTCGGCTACGTTCTGCAGGTGGCCGCCGTACAGCGGAATCAGGCTGTCGGCGAGGGTGACCTGCGCCCCGAGCCCGACTAGCCGTCGTGCCAAGTTCGAGCCGATGAAGCCCAGGCCGCCGGTGATCAGCACGCGCGCATCGCGGAAGTCGTCCATCACGAAGGCGCGTCCTCTGACGGGGGTCGGATCGGCAGAGTCATGAACGTCTTTCCAGGATGAGGCCTCGATATTCGAACGAAAGACCGTCGTCGGTGGCCCGCCGGCCCTCGGCGCACCCGAAATCGCAGAGCAACCGCCAGTCGGCCTGCAGGTGCTCGATGAGGCTGGCGCGCGAGAGAAGCCGGCACGGGTAGCTGGCCGGGTAGATGTGCCGTGGGACGTGCTGTATGCAGAGCCGGTCGGTTGTCCCATCGAGCATCGGCGTGCGGTCGATCACCAAGTGCGCAGCGGCGGAACGCGTGAACGCGGCCAAGTGCGCATACGGGTCCTCGAGATACTGCAGGGCACTTGACGCGAGGACGAGGGTCGGATCGACCGCCGGTGGCAGGTCGTCGACCGAGCCGTGGAACGACAGCTCGTCGGTCGTGAATTCGCGGCGTCCCGCGTCGACGAAGGCAGGCTGCTCGACGACCTGCCAGCGAATCGTCGTCAGACGATCGAGGAACGCGCGGCACTGGCGATAGCTGCTTCCGAGCGAGCCGCCGAAGTCGACGACCGTGAGCCGGCCGGTTGCACCCGCTGCGCGGCAGAGCGCGGCAAGGACGGCGAACGGGTATTCCGGCTCGTCGAACAGGATCGAGTCACGCTCGAACGGCGCTGTACCGGCGACAACGGCGCGGGTGGCTTCGACCACTCTGCTCAGGATGTCGGGTGCGCCGTAGCCGGCGGACACCCGGACCGCCTCCTGCCAGGAAGCCGGCGCACCGGCGAAGCGCAACGTCCGACCCGACCAGCGCCGGAACAGGTCGAGGACGATCGGCGGCGCCAATGCCTTGGCAAGGGTGGCGCTGCTCATGGCTCACTCACCAGCAGTCGCTTGACCGAGCTGCGCAGCCGCGTTTTCCATGAGCGCTGGGCGCTGAAGAAGCGCACGAAGGCGTCGCGTCCGATGCGAGACGGCTCGACTTCTATGGCGTCCGGCTGAACCGGCGTGAGAGCCGGCGCGCGGCCGAACGTATCGGTGGTGCCGCAGTGCGTGCCGCTCGAGTCGTTGCCGATGTTCTCGACGAGGCTGCGGCCCGGATACAGCGTCAGCAGGCCTTGGAGGAAACACGAGGCGTACCACAGGATGGCCCACGAGCTGTTCCGGCCAGCGATCTGATCCTGCAGCATCCCCGTGTACGGGAACTGTCCGTCGAAGTCGAATTCGTGGGTCAGCTTGCGCGCGCGCAGTTCGCGCAGCAGCTTCGCGCCGTCGGCATCGAAATGGGCCCAGCCGCGCGACCAGGTCGCCCAGCCCCAGCAATCCGCGCCTTTCAGGAAGAAAGTCTCTGGCAACGGCGTCTCGCACGGATAGACGTAGCCGTGGATGCTGGCGACGCGGGGGTCGTGCTCGTAGCGAGCCAGCCCGTCGTTCATGTAGCGCAGGAAATGCGGCGACAGCAGCAAGTCGTCCTCGAGCACGATCGCGCGGCCGTGGGCGGCCAGCGTCTGCGTGACGCCGTCGATGACCGAGCGCATCAGGCCCATGTTGCTCGCGCGGGAGATCCGCTTGATCGATCTGAAGCCGCGAACCAATTCGACGTACGCACGCACCGCGTCGACTTTCGGCTGGTGGCCAGGTGTCTTCGCCGCGTCGCAATAGAACAGCACGTCGGTCGCACCGGCTTCCGGATTGGCGAGCAACGATTCGACCGTGCGCTGAAGGTGATCCGCGCGCGCGTACGCGAAGATGATGACCGGCGCCATCGGCCGCGCGTCGGTGCTCACGAATGCACCCGCTCTGGCCGAACTGCCGAAGCCGGCATCGGCTGATCGCCGATCGTCAGCACCTCGTCGGCGAGCTTTGCGATGTCGACATCGTGCGTGATGAAGATGATGGTCCCCTCGCGCATGTGGGCACGGATGTTCGCGACGACCCGAACGCGCGTCTCGGGATCGAGGGCACTGGTCGCCTCGTCGAGCAGCAGCACGTCGGGCGAACGGACGAGCGCGCGCGCGATGCCAATGCGCTGGCGCTGGCCACCCGAAAAGTTCTCGCCGAGGTAGCTGAGCCGCGTGTCGAGCCCGGCCGGCAAGCGCCTGACGAGCGCCGCAAGATCGACCAGCTCGAGAAGATTCCAAAGGGTCTCGTCGTCGGTCTGCGCGCCGAACAGCAGGTTCTCGCGCAGCGTCGTCGAGAAGATCTTCGGCTGCTGCTCGACCAGCATGATCTGGCCGCCGAACGAACCGAGCGGAACCGCACCGTCGTTGACCCGCACCGAGCCGCTGACGGGGCGGAGAAGCCCCAGCACGATGTCGGCGAGCGTCGACTTGCCGGATCCCGAAGGCCCGACGACGGCATAGGTCTTGCCCTTTCGGAAGGTGCAGTGGACGTTGTCGAACAGCCGCGCATGCGCGTGGCCATAGCCGAAGCCGACACCGTGCAGCGACACGCTGTCGATGTGCAGCCGCCGTCCGCCCTCCGAAGGCACATGGCGGACCACGTCGTCCGCCTCGTGCACCAGGGCGTCGATGTCGCGGACAGCTCGGATGTCGGTCAGCAACGTCGAGGCCGAGGCCACGAACTGGCCGAGCGACGCGAAGATCCGGATCACGATGATGGTGGCGGCGAAGATCGATGCCTCTTCCATGCCGAGCGGCGAACCCGGCCTGAGCAGAATCGCCGCGATGACAAGGAGGAGGACGGCGGGAAAGGCCTTGATGCCCGCTCGTACCGCATCCATCCGGAACAGCATCTGCACGTAGGCGCGGATCTGTTCAGCGTAGTTCGCGACCACGAAGGCTTCGCCGCGCAGCGCCCGGATCGAGCGCAGGCTGTTGAGCGCTTCGACGAACGAGGTGCCGAGCTCGCGCGACAGGGCGTTGGCCTTGACGTTGGTGCGGAGCAGGTAGCGCAGCATCAGCGCCACGGTTGCGGCGCAGACAGCAAGAAAGGCCGACACGGCGAAGAAGAGCGAAGGCGAGAACTGATACAGGACCGCCAGCGCGACCAGCGCCGTGCAAAGCCCGACGACGCTTTGCAGCAGACTCGAGATGATGGTGCCGCAGCGGAACGTGTCGTCGCCCGCCAGCGTGATGTAGTGTCCGACCGACCGGGTGTAGATCGATGTCAGGGGCTCGTCCGACACAACGTGCTCGAAGATCTTGCCGCTCATGAAGCGGTGCACTTTCTTGCCAAGCAGGGTGGTCGAAATCGTCTGCAGGTATCCGAAGACGAGCCGCGCGGCCATCACGATGAAGAACAGCCACAGCCAGGTGCGAGGGATCGCGGGGAGCTGCAGGCGTTCGAGGGCCCCGGTCCAGAACCGCACCGCGGTGCCCGACGCGCTCGCCGACATCGGGATCAGCAGGCTGGTGGCCGCGTACTCGAGGAACAGAACCAGGACCGTCAGCGCGACGATCGCGTACAGCGCCGGAAAGTGGCGCGCGACATAGGCGACAAACGTGCCGATCTGACCGATCGTCGAGCGAAGCGAGGAACGCGGATCCATCAGGACAGCCTGTCGATCAGGGCGTCGAGGCGATCGACATCGCAACCGCGGCCCTTGAGCGCGGAGCGCACGGCGGCATCGTTCTCGAGGAGGTCGTGCGACTCGTCATAGAGCCGGTTGCAGAGGTAGAACGCGAGCAGGGCGGTCCGGTGCTCGACCGACAGGTCGCGCGCAATGTCCCGGCGCAGCGCGAACACCGCATCGCACTCGTTCAGGAAGGTGTTCGCGCGGGCGTGCTGGTGAGCCTTGCGCGGCGTGCCGGGGATCGGCTTGAGGCGCAGCAACTCGAAGCCGAGCGCTTCGAGGTCGCGACAAGCCTCCCAGAACTTGCCGGCGCCCTGCATCACGGGCTGGGCTAACAGCGTCGATTCGAGCTCGATGCCGACGATTTGCCGGGCGGCCATCGCCGGCTCCGCGCCTTGCAGGATCGACAGCTCGGTGCCCTGCGTGTCGAGCTTGACGAAGGTCGGGATCGCGTCGCCGGAAGCGCGGATCACTTCGAGCAGCGTCATCGTCTCGATCGATCGCGGCCGGACCGGAAAGAAATAGTCGAGGTCGCGGAAGCGATGTTTCTGGCTCTCGGGGACCAACGGCTCGAGCAGACTGGAACCGCTGTCGACGTGGGTCACGTACAGCGTCTGCAAGCCGCCTTGCCGGCTCAGACCGGTCGTCACCGCCGACACTTGGCAGGGCCACTCCCACCGATGCACGTAGCCGATGTTCTCGACGTTCGGCTCCACGGCAATCCAGCGCGTTCCGGGCGAAGAAAGCATCAGTCGCCATTGCGGATGGGGATAGTAGGAAGCGCCGACGTCGATGCACATGACCTGCGGCAGATGACGGCTCAGAACGTCCGAGAGCCGGGCAGTTGACGAGTAGCGGCGTGCCAGGACCTGGACCGAGGCGGTCGCCTGCTGCTTGAGCGACTGCATCAGGTTCATGCGAACGCCTTGCGTAGACGGCCGGCGATCCTGCTCGTCACCTTCGAAGCGGCGAAGACGACCTGCAACGCGACGCGATCGCCCTGGCGAACCATTCCACCGCGGTGCAGGAGCTTCGCGCCATCGAACACGATGAAGGTGCCTGCGGGTCCCACCATCACGTCTTCGCGTGCCGCCAGGGTTTGCTCGGCTTCGCTGTCCGGCAGAACGTCCCAGCCGAAGTGCGAGTTGAAGCGCATTGACTCGGGCAGGCGCATGAAGTGCCGGCGGAATCCTTCCGAGCTCATCGATTGGTGATAGCGCTTCGCGTAGTGCTTCGTCAGTTCGGAGTCCGGCGCGTTGCCGACGTTGCTGAGGACGCGGCCGACGATCTCCTGGATCGGCGTCAGCGCCAGCGACCTGTAGGCCTGTCGATAGCAGCTGGTCGGCCCGTTTTCCGGCGTGACATCGGACAGATAGACGATCGATTTGGGAAACACGATCGACTCGTCTAAATGCGCATAGAGGGTGTTCGGAGCGCGCGGTAGGCCAATGAATGCGTTGGTCCACCAGTTCGCTTGAGGAACGCTGAGTTCAAGGGCCAGTCCTCCGACCACCATGCGATGACCCATGTAGGCGCTGACGGCATCGATCACGCCGAGCAAGCGGTACTCGCGATTCAGCACGCCGATGATGTCGCGCACCGGCTGCCCCACATTGCTGCTGAGGTGCTCGCGGGTCAGCTGGCCGGCCGCAGCGCGCAGCCGGAACTGCTCGATCTCGGGTTTCGCCAGGGCCATCATCTCGTCGACCGCGGACCGCGGCAGTGAACCGAAGTAATAGCAGTCGTTGCGCAGGCGGACCGCATCGCGCTGAGTCCGGGCACTGCCCAGTGCGATGCCGCGACCCGAGGGCCGGCGTGCATACAGCTTCAGCTCTTCTCCGACCAGCCGTCTGCACTCGGCGTGAAGCTCGACGAGGAAGCGGCGTTCGAGTTCGTCCGACGACTGCGACTTGAGCTGATCGAATACCGCATCCAGTTCGCGCTGGCAGCGCGTCCTGGACTCGCCGAATTGAGACGGCGTCAAAGCCCCTTGCCCGGTTCGCAGATAGTCGAACCCGTCATTGAAGGCGCCGATGCGGTCGGCGTCCACCTCGAATGGCGCGTCTGCAAATCGGAAGTCCGGGTGCGCCCCGTACGACCGATCCAGTTGCTGCTTGAGGTCGTACATGGCGTCAGGCGGTCGAAGAGGGACGACGCTCATCTCAGCGGCCGGATGGCGCGGCGAGTGCGTTGTCCACCGCGCGCCTCGGCTCATCGACACGGCACACTGCCGGGGCAACGAGACCTTGAACGAAGCGCTTGAACGGGCCGGAGAGGCGGAAGGCGTCGAAGCGCTCGACAAGTTCGGCGAGCGGTAGATCCGCCGCTTCGAAGGCCTTCCAGAAAGAGACGAAGAGGTCTCGGAGGGCGATCTCATCAGCGTCGCCGTGGAGGTTCTGCATGTAGAAAAACGCGAGCGCCTGGCGTCGCATCTCGTCAACCGGCAACGGGACAACGCGCGGGCTGCGCAGCAGGTCGCGGTATTCGTCGCGTGTGCGAGCGGTTCGGCAAAAGGCGAATGCGTTGTGCGGATGACGGGCGCAGCAGATCGAGGGGATGCCGTGGTATGCCAGTTCGTGCGACACCGATCCGTACATCGTCACGCCGGCAGCCATCCCGCCCTCGACCAGTTGGGTGTTGGTGATTCCGGGCGCGAGAAAGCGCAGATCCGCGTACTCGGCTTGGAGCGCTCTGAGCGCGTCTCCGCTGAGCGCGATCTGGTTCGGATGCGGCTTCAGGTAGAACGGCACTCCCGACTCCCGCAGCGCGTCGATCGTGAACCTGGCCCAGGTCCAGAAGTCCGGGAAGATGATGTCGTGATAGATGTGCGGGCTGTCGTAGAAGTCATGCAGGAAGACAACGACGGACCCCTTGAGGCCATCGGGCGGAACCTCGCCCGATCTGACGTAGGCCGAGGCTCGCATGTAGCTCATCGCGCCGTCGATGCGTCCGTTGAAACGGCGCTCGAGCTGCGCGGCTGCTTGCTGAAGCCGTGCGTCAGCCGACTCTAGCCGCGAGAAATCGATCAGGTATCGCTCCGTGTTGGCGGTATGGAACCAGTCGTCCGACGTCAACGTCTTGCCGAACCGCGCCAGACTGCCGAACGACAACACCCGCACGCCTTGCTGGAGCGCAACGCGTGCGGCGATTCCATGCTGGATATAGGTCGAGTAAGACGTCAGGAACAGCTCGGGCCGAACGTTGCGGAAATAGCGTCTGGAGTGACGAACGTCGCGGTAGGCTTGCCGGATCAGTTTCCGGACGAACGGATCGCCCGCTCGGAATTCAGGCGAGGGACGGAATCGGAGGTAGGTGTCGATGATCAGGTCGCCGACGGGAACGCCATCGATCACGACCGAGAACTCGCCTTGCTGGTCGCGCACGCGGCGCCACTCGACCGAGCTTCGAAGGGCGTCGGTCAGTTCGACCAACGGGCTGCCGATCGCCAGGCTCCGATAGCCGATCCGGTCGCTCCAGGGTCGAAAGGCGCGGGCCCACTGCGACGACAGCCGACGGCCAATCGGAATCGAGCGCCAGATTGCGCTCTTCCAATCCGTGCCGATCGCGCCGTTTATCGATCTCACCAGCACCAGGTGGGCGCGTGCCGCGCACGCGTTGCGCAGTTCGGCATAGATCGCGCAGAACAGTCCGAAGAAGAGCGGGTCCTCGACGACTTGGATCGCGATGACGGGTCCGCCGGATCGATCGTTCCGGGCTGGCTGGCCGAGTGCTCGGCGCAGGGCGTCGACCCGGCGATCGGCCGGATGCCGAGCGCCGATGAGCCGGATCGCCCTCGCCGCCTTCGCGATGAGCGTCTTCGCGCGGGGCAGATAGCCTTGCGAAAGGCGGCCGTTCGAAGCGGTCGCTTCGATGGACGTCGTGTCGGCCATCAGGGCGTCGCTCCGAGGCGTCCGACAGCGCCGAGCGAGACCAGGATGATCAAGGCGCGCAGGATCTTCCAGTTGGCCGACAGCTGGCGGGCAAAACGCGGGCTGTCGATGCGATCGCGAATCACCGTCGGCTGTTCGATGACTCGGGCACCGCGGGCAATCGACCGGACCGCCAGCTCCGTGCCGATCGAGCGGAAGCCGTCGAATCGGCGGTTCTGGCGATACAGCGCAACGCGATATCCCTTCATGCCGCACAGGGGGTCGCTGATCCCCCACAGGCGCCGAGCGACGAACGCGAAGATGCGTTCGGCAACCCGTTGCTGGCGATCTCGAACGCCCAACACCAGGTCGTAGCCCTGGTCGAGCAGCCCGACGAATTCACCGATCTGCCCGACATTGTGCTGGCCGTCGGCATCGCAGGTGACGACGTACTCGCATTCGAGTTCAGCGGCGCGTGCAAAACCGGAATTGAGCGCACCGTCGTAGCCGCGGTTGCGGTCATGGGACACGACCTCGGCGCCTGCATGACGCGCCTCCGACGCCGTGCCGTCCGTCGAGGCGTCGTCGACGACGATGGGCACGCCGTAGGCACCGACCATCCGGACCACACCGGCGATCGTCGCTGCCTCGTTGAATGCGGGAATGACCACGGCTATGCGAGATCGTTCCATCGCAGCAGCTCTCCCTTCTTGACCGCTTGGCGCAGCTTGCGCCCGATCAGCTCCGGAATGTGGGCAGCCGCGATGGCATCGGACGGACAGGGACGCAGGACGGTCAGGTGACTTCGTGTCAGCAGCTGGCCGGCCGGCAGGTCATCGAGCGCACGCACGCTTCGCCGCTGGATGACGACCGTCTCCCGCTCGTTCGCCTCGACCTCCTTGATGCCGGCCCCGAGCGCAGCCTCGAGCTCGCGGGTCGCATCCACCATGTCGCGCCAGGTCGTCGGGTCCATTGCAAAGTGATGGTCCGGCCCTTCACGTCCGGTGTCATCGGTGAAGTGCTTCTCGATCATCCGCGCGCCGAGCGCGACCGCCCCCAGCACCGTCGAGTGCCCGCGGGTGTGATCGCTCAGGCCCAGCACCATCTGGGGATACATCGCGCGGTAGCTCTGCAGCACCCGCAGCTGGATGTGCTTGAAGTTCTCGATCCCAGCGGTGTAATTGGTATTGCACTGCATGAGAGCGACCTGCGGATTGACTGCAAGGGCCGCCCGCACCGCGGCGTTGACTTCGTCCATCGTCGACGCGCCGGACGCGATCAGCACCGGTTTGCCCTTGCGCGCCATGTGCTCGATGATTTCGAGCCAGGTGATGTCACCGGAACCGACCTTGAATGCGGGCACGAACGGATCCACGAGATCGACGAGTTCGAGGTCGTAGGGGCTCGTGAAGAAGGCGATGTGTGCCTCGTCGCAGGCATCCTTTAGCGCCTGGGTCCAGCGCGCTGGCACGGAGGCGCCTTCGTAGACCTCGAAGACGCTCTTTTTCCAGTTCGACTGATGCGATTGCTGCCCACCGAGCGATCTGAACCCGGCATCCGAAACGATCGTTGCAGCCTTGAAGTGCTGGAACTTCGCTGCGTCGGCTCCCGCTGCCGCCGCGAGACGGATCAACTCCCGCGCGCGGCCGAGATCACCGTCGTGATTGGCAGCGATGTCGGCGATGAAGTAGGTCGGCGACGACTCCCCGATCTCTTTCCCCTGGATCGTCAGGGCACGGTCAGGCACATTCACGGTAGCTTCTCCCGATGCGTTGGACTTCGTCATG
>JBDSAB010000412.1:0-3371 GCA_039922395.1 Caldimonas sp. | reverse complement strand
GATGCAACGCTACGCGACGATCGACGCCGACCCGTACCCGTGGCCGTACGACGGCAACCTGCGACCCGACAACACGGCGCTGGTCGTGATCGACATGCAGACCGACTTCTGCGGCATCGGCGGCTATGTCGACAAGATGGGCTACGACCTGGCGCTGACGCGCGCGCCGATCGAGCCGATCCGGCGCCTGATGGCGGTGATGCGCGAGCTCGGCTTCGCGGTCATCCACACGCGCGAAGGGCATCGGCCCGATCTCGCCGACCTGCCGGCCAACAAGCGCTGGCGCTCGCGCCGGATCGGCGAGGAAGGCCGCGGCATCGGCGATGCGGGCCCGTGCGGCCGCATCCTGGTGCGCGGCGAACCGGGCTGGGAGCTGATCCCCGAGCTCGCTCCGCGCGGCGGCGAAGTCGTCATCGACAAGCCCGGCAAGGGCTCGTTCTGCGCGACCGACCTCGAGCTGATCCTGCACACCCGCGGCATCGTCAACCTGCTGCTGGCCGGCATCACGACCGACGTCTGCGTACACACGACGATGCGCGAGGCGAACGACCGCGGCTTCGAATGCCTGCTGCTCGCCGACTGCACCGCCGCGACCGACCATGGCAACCATTTGGCCGCGCTGAAGATGGTGACGATGCAGGGCGGCGTGTTCGGCGCGGTCGCGCCATCGAGCGCGGTGCTGAGCGCGCTCGCCGCGACAGCGATGACCGCATGACGACACCCTGTCCCGCCGCCCGCTCCGTGGAGACCGCATGACCGCGCCGCTCGATCCGCACCCCGCACCGACCGGCGCGCTCGCGCTCGACACCTACGACCTGACCAAGACTTTCGGCAGCTTCACCGCGATGGACCGCGTGACGATGGCGGTCGCGCCCGGTTCGGTGCATGCGCTGCTCGGCGAGAACGGTGCCGGCAAGAGCACGCTGGTCAAGTGCGTCGCCGGCTCGCAGCGGCCCGACGGCGGCTCGATCCTGATCGATGGCCGCGAGCACGACATCGCGACGCCGATCGTTGCGCGCGCGCTCGGCATCGGCATGGTCTACCAGCACTTCACGTTGGCGCCGGGGATGAGCGTCGCGGAGAACCTGCTGCTCGCCGGCGGCCGAACGCCGGCGCTGATCGACTGGAAGAAGGAGCGCGCCGCGCTGAAGGAATTCCTGCGCTCGACGCCGTTCACGCTCGACCTCGACGCAACCCCGGCCGGCCTGGCTGCCGGCGAGAAGCAGAAGCTCGAGCTGCTGAAGCAGCTCTACCTGAAGCCGCGCCTGCTGATCCTCGACGAGCCGACCTCGGTGCTGACGCCGCAGGAGGCGGACGAGGTGCTCGCCTATGTGCGCGCGGTCGCGCAGCGCGGCGAGTGCACGGTATTGATGATCACCCACAAGTTCCGCGAAGTGATGGCATACGCCGACGAAGTGACGGTGCTGCGGCGCGGCCGCAAGGTGCACGGCGCGAAGGTTGCCGAAACGACGCCGGCCCAGCTCGCACAGACGATGATCGGCGAGTCGGCCGCCGGGGCCAGTGCCGCGGCGGCCGAAGGGCACGCGGTGGCGCGCGAGCCGACGCCGGCGAACGCGCCGGTCGCGCTCGATGTCGACGGTCTGAGCGCGATGGGCGACCGCGGCACGCTCGCGGTGCGCGACCTCAGCCTGACGGTGCGGGCCGGCGAAATCCTCGGCATCGCCGGCGTCTCGGGCAACGGCCAGCGCGAGATGGTCGAGGCGATCGTCGGCCAGCGTGCGCGCGCCGGCGGCAGCGTCCACGTCGCCGGTGCGCCGTACGCCGGCCGGCGCAGCGAGAACCGCGAGTTGCAGCTGCGCGCCTTGACCGAGGAGCCACTGCGCAGCGCGAGCGTCGGCGAGCTCAGCGTCTCGCACAACATGGCGTTGCGCGACTTCGACCAGGCGCCGCTGCAGGGCGGTTCGCTGCCCGGCCTGACCTGGCTGCGCTACGGCGCCTGGCGCGAACGCGCACGCGCCTGGATCGCCGAGTACGGCATCAAGACGCGCGGCGAGAACGCGCCGATCGCGAGCCTGTCGGGCGGCAACGTGCAGCGAGCGGTGCTGGCGCGCGAGCTGGCCGGCACGATCAAGGTGTTGATCGCCGCGAACCCGGTGTTCGGCCTCGACTTCGCCGCGGTCAGCGAGATCCACGCCCGCATCCTGCAGGTGCGGGCGAAGGGCGGCGCGGTGCTGCTGGTCAGCGAAGACCTTGACGAGCTGCTCGAACTCTCCGATCGCATCGCGGTGATGAGCGAAGGCCGCATCGTCTTCGAGACCGCGGCAGCGAGCGCCGACCGCCGCACGATCGGTTCGCACATGGGCGGCGAGGCGCACCACGCGCCCGCAGGCACACAGACGCCGATCCTGGCAGAGGCCGCATGAGCGGCAACGTGACTGGTTCGGACCTCGATGCGACGGTCGCGATCCCGGCCACGCCGTTCGAATACCGGCTCGCACCCGGCCGCACCGCGCTGGTCGTGATCGACATGCAGCGCGACTTCGTCGAGCCGGGCGGCTTCGGCGCATCGCTCGGCAACGACGTCACCCAGCTGCACAGCGCGATCGCGCCGATCGCCGCGCTGCTCGCGGCCTGGCGCGCGCGCGACTGGCCGATCGTCCACACGCGAGAGGCGCACAAGCCTGACCTCTCCGACTGCCCGCCGGCCAAACGCCTGCGCGGCCAGCCCGGCCTGCGGATCGGCGACGAAGGCCCGATGGGGCGCCTGCTGATCTCGGGCGAGCCGGGCGCCGACATCATCCCGGCGCTGGCTCCGAAGGCCGGCGAGCTCGTGATCGACAAGCCCGGCAAGGGCATGTTCTGGGCCACCGGCCTGCACGAGACCTTGCAGGCGAATGGCATCACGCATCTCGTCTTCACCGGAGTGACCACCGAGGTCTGCGTGCAGACCTCGATGCGCGAAGCGAACGACCGCGGCTACGAGTGCCTGATCGTCGAGGACGGTACCGCCAGCTACTTCCCCGAATTCAAGGCGAGCGCGTTGGCGATGATCGCCGCACAGGGTGCGATCGTCGGCTGGCATACCCCTTCCGGCGTGCTGCTCGCCGGCCTCCCCGCCTGACCGGTTTGCGCCGCGACCGATAATTTCGGTTCCGCTCCCTGCGAGCGTTCGAAACGGACTGCGGTGCTGCGCATCCTTGTCGTCGAAGACAACCCCGATCTGCGCGAGACGCTCTCGCTGCTGCTCGAGGCCGAGGGCCGCCACATCGAGGCGGTGGCGAATGCCGAGGACGCACTGCGTGCGTTCACCGCGCAGGCGTTCGACGTCGTCTTCACCGACGTCAAGCTGCCCGGCATGTCCGGCCTCGACCTCGCGGCCCGGCTGCGCGCGACGGACCTGCCGCCGTGGA
>JBDSAB010000411.1:0-24530 GCA_039922395.1 Caldimonas sp. | reverse complement strand
GCACATACAAATAGCGCGACTTGTGCTCGCTGCGGTTGAAGTTCTGCGCCTTGACCCAACCTTTATCGAGTAGCGCCCTCAATAGATAGTGCGCCTTACCCAGGCTCACGCCGAGCGCGTTCGACATTTGGCGTTGCGAGTACTCCGGATGCGCCTCGAGCAGGCGCAGCAACTCCAGTTCCGGCGCATCGGCAGCGCCGTTCTGAGTGATTCCGGGACGGTGTTCACGCATTGAACGCGGGATTCTACAAGCCCCGCGCGGGGCTTCTCACCACGCGAACAACGCGTAACAAGTGCTTGATCCGAAAGGGTTCGCCATGTGCGCCGCGAGGCTGGACCCATGACGTCGAGCCGCCAAAACGCGATAATCGCGGATGACCGAAATGCGAAACCTAATGCCTGACTCCCAGACCAGTTCCCCTTCGAATCCCGATTCCGCAGTCACCAGCGCCGATCCCTTCGGTCTCGCGGTGTCGCTGGAGTTCTCGAGCGTCGGCCTCGACGGGAGCTTGCAGCGTGCAGTGGCCGATCAAGGCTACACACTGATGACGCCGATCCAGGCGAAGGCCATTCCTTACGTGCTGGCCGGCCGCGACATCATGGGTGCCGCGCAAACCGGGACCGGCAAGACAGCCGCCTTCTCGCTGCCGCTGCTCCACAAGATGCTGCCGCACGCCAACAGCAGCATGTCGCCGGCGCGCCACCCGGTGCGCGCACTCGTGATCGCGCCGACCCGGGAACTCGCCGACCAGGTTGCCGCCAACATCAAAGGCTATGCCGCCCATTCGAAGCTTCGCGTGGCGGTCGTCTACGGCGGCATCGACATGAAGCCGCAGACGCTCGAGCTGAAGACCGGGGTCGAGGTCCTGGTCGCGACGCCGGGCCGGCTGCTCGACCATATCGAGGCGAAGAACTGCGTACTGAACCAGGTCGAGTACGTCGTGCTGGACGAAGCCGATCGAATGCTCGACATCGGTTTCCTGCCCGACCTGCAGCGCATCCTGAGCTACCTGCCGAAGCAGCGCCAGACGCTGCTGTTCTCGGCGACCTTCTCGCCCGAGATCCGGCGGCTGGCCGAGAGCTATCTTCAAGACCCGCTGATGGTCGAAGTCGCGCGGCCCAATGCGACGGCGACGAACGTCGAGCAGCGCTTCTACAGCGTTGCAACCGAAGACAAGCGGCGCGCCGTGCTGAAGCTTTTGAAGGAGCGCTCGATCACGCAGGCGCTGATCTTCGTGAATTCGAAGCTGGGTTGTGCGCGGCTTGCCCGATCGTTCGAGCGCGACGGGTTGCGCACGAACGCGCTGCACGGCGACAAGTCGCAGGACGAGCGCCTGAAGGCGCTGGATGCGTTCAAGGCGGGCTCGGTCGACGTCCTGGTCGCGACCGACGTCGCCGCGCGAGGGCTCGACATCGTCGACTTGCCGGCGGTCTTCAATTTCGATGTGCCGTTCAACGCCGAGGACTATGTCCATCGGATCGGGCGGACCGGACGGGCCGGCGCATCGGGCCTTGCGGTCACGCTCGTCTCGCGGGACGACGCCCGGCTGGTCTCCGACATCGAGAAGCTCATCAAGAAGAAGATCGAGATCGAGCCGCTCGAACTCGACGACGCGCCGCCGCCGCGCCAGTTCCGCGAACGTGCGGCTCCCGATCGCGACGACGATCGATCGTTCCGCGAGCCGTTGCGGGCACGCGGTCCGTCGGCTCCAGCGCCGCGCGCGTCGAGCGATCCGTTCTTCGACAAGCCCTACGAGCCGACCGCATCCGATGCGGAGCCGGCCTGGGAGCGCAAGACGCCGGCCGTGCCGCGCGGTATCTCGCCGAACATCAAGCCGAAGCGCAAAGTCGCCGCGTTGTTCGGCGCCAAGGTCCCGGAAGAAGTCGAATCCTGAAGACTGTCGCCGCTCGATTTCGGCGACGCCCCTCAGCGGGCGAGCAGCGAGAAGACGGCTGGTACGTCGGGCGGTAGCTCGAATGGGCGCTGGCGCCAGCCGGCAACCGTCTCGCTGCGCGTGAACCCGTTTCGAAGGGTCAATCCGCAGCTCACCGACAGCCAGGTGCCCGGTTGGAGATGTTCGATCAACGCGTCGCGCAGCGCTGCGTTTCGGTAAGGCGTCTCGATCATCAACTGGGTCTGCGAGGCGCGGCGCGAGATCGCTTCCAGCTCCCGGATCCGGGCCGATCGTGCGCCTGCATCGACCGGCAAGTAGCCGACGAACGCGAAGCTCTGCCCGTTGTGGCCGCTTGCAGCCAGCGCCAAGAGCAAAGAGCTCGCTCCAGGCAGCGCCACGACCTGGACGCCGAGGGTATGGGCTGATCGGACCACGTCCGAGCCCGGATCCGCCACGGCCGGCAGTCCGGCTTCGGAGAGCAGGCCGATGTCGTTGCCGCCGAGGGCCGGCGCCAGCAGCGCGGGCGCATCAGGACCGGCGGCCCGAGGTTGTCCGCCCTTGGGTGGGCGCGGCAGTTCGACGATGGAGATCGCCTGCAGGGGGCGAGCGAGCGGCGCCACGGCGTCGACCCGCTTCAGGAAGGCCCGCGTCGACTTCGCGTTCTCGGCGATCCAGTACTCGAGCCGCGCGGCGATCCGGATCACGCCGAGCGGCAGGACCTCATCGAGTGGGATGCTCGTGCTTTCCGTGCCCAGGTCGAGCGCATTCGGTACGAGATACAGCGAACCGGTCGGCGCAGTCACGGGCTGGGCGGCGGGATGGTCAGCGGGTCGATGCCGGCCTCGCGCAGCAGTTCGCACGTGCGAATCAGTGGCAGCCCGACCAGCGCGGTCGGATCGTCCGATTCAATCGCCTCCAGCAAGGCGATTCCGAGCGTTTCGCACTTTGCGCTGCCGGCGCAGTCGTAGGGCTGCTCGAGGCGCAGGTAGTGCTCGATCTCGGCGGCGGTCAGCGAGCGGAATCGAACGTTGACGGAGACGACTTCGGTGCGTGCATAACCGCGAGCGCCGAACAGGACCGCGACCGCCGTGTGGAAGAAGACGGATCGGCCGCTCATCGACTTCAGTTGCTCGGTGGCGCGTTCGTGGGTGCCCGGCTTGCCGATGCAAGTGCCGTCCAAGTCGGCCACCTGATCCGAACCGATGACAACGGCGTCCGGCGTCCGGGTCGCGATCGCTTGTGCCTTCGCCGTGGCGAGTCGCCGAGCGAGGGCTGCCGGTTTCTCGGACGGCGCAGGCGTCTCGTCGACCTCGGGCGCCTCAACTTCGAAGGACAGATGAAGCCGACTCAGCAGCTCCCTTCGGTAGCGCGACGTTGAAGCCAGGATCAGGCGGGGCGCGGACACGCATCGGATTGTCCCATCGCGAACGAGATTCGGGCCTCGTACACTTTGCCGCGATGAGTTCCCGTCAGTTCGAGCCCCGCCATCTCGACGTGCGAAGGTTCGCCGCCGACGGCGCCGAGCTGGCGGGCGAATGGCCGCTGTCGGAGCTGGGCCGGCTGAGCGATTCGGCCGCCGCCGAGCGATCGCCGTCGACGAATGGCGTCGTCTCGTGGCAGGCGCGCGGCGAGCAGCTGCCGGGCGTCGAGCCGGAGATTTGGCTGCACCTGAACGCACGAACGGCACTGGCGCTCCAATGCCAGCGCTGTCTGGCGCCGCTCGACGTGGACGTCGCGGTGAACCGCCGTTTCCGCTTCGTTGTGGGCGAGGCCACCGCTGCGGAGCTCGATGCCGAGAGCGAGGACGATGTCCTGGCCTTGACTCGAGCGCTCGATCTGCAGGCGCTCACCGAGGATGAGTTGCTGCTCGCCTTGCCGCTGGTGCCCATGCATGCCGTCTGCCCGGAGCCGTTGCCAAAGCTAAAGGCCGATGGTGACGGCGAGACCGTCTCGAATCCGTTCGCCGTGCTGGCGTCGATTCGGGGTGAGAGGACGCCGGATTCCTGAACCGGTCTTCGGCTCCCGGTCAGTACGGCGCACCCGATCACGCCGCATCCAAATGCTATAATTTCGGGTTTTACCGCCGGCGCGTGGCCGTGCAATGTTGCGCCCTCATCGGCGCCGGCTCTCCTCTCGGCAGAGCCACAGGAGAACCTCATGGCTGTTCAGCAGAACAAGAAGTCGCCCTCGAAGCGCGGCATGCACCGTGCTCACTATGCACTCAATACGCCGGGCACCGCGATCGAGCCGACCACCGGCGAGACGCACCTGCGTCATCACATCAGCCCGACCGGCTTTTACCGGGGCCGTAAGGTGCTGAAGACAAAGGCGGACGCGTAAGGTGCCGGCGGGGGGCGCGTTGGGCGCACCCGTTTCATCAGCAGTTTCCGCAGCCTCGGCAGGTGCAATCCGCCTTGCCGTCGACTGCATGGGTGGCGACCATGGCCCGTCGGTCACCCTGCCTGCGTGCAAGGCGTTTCTCGCGAGTCATCCGCAGGCCGAGTTGATCCTGGTCGGTCGCGCCGATGCGCTGGCCGAAGCCAGCGGCTGGGCTCGATGCACCGTGCTCCCCGCGACCGAAGTGGTCGAGATGACCGATTCGATCGAGGTGGCCCTGCGGCGCAAGAAGAATTCTTCGTTGCGCGTCGCGATCACCCAGTGCAAGCCGGGGCCGGACGGCCGCTCGCCGGCGCAGGCCTGTGTGTCGGCGGGCAATACCGGCGCGCTGATGGCGGTGTCGCGCTACGTCCTGAAGACGCTTGAAGGGATCGATCGCCCTGCCATCGCAACCGTGATGCCGAACGAGCGCGACACCTTCACGACCGTGCTCGACCTCGGCGCGAATGTGGATTGCGAAGCCGAGCATCTGCTCCAGTTCGCCGTCATGGGCAGTGCGCTGGTGACTGCGTCCGAAGGCAAGGCCGATCCCACGGTCGGCTTGCTGAACATTGGCGAAGAGGCGATCAAGGGCGGCGAGACGATCAAGCAGGCCGGCGAACTGCTGCGCGCAGCGTCATCCGCCGGGTTGATCAAGTTCCACGGCAATGTCGAAGGCAACGACATCTTCAAGGGAACGACCGACATCGTTGTCTGCGACGGCTTCGTCGGCAACGTTGCGCTGAAGACCGCCGAGGGCCTGGCCTCGATGCTGTCGATGTTCATCCGGCAGGAATTCACCCGCGGCCTCTTCACGCGCTTCGCAGCGCTGATCGCGCTGCCGGTCCTGAACCGGTTCAAGGCGCGGGTCGACCATCGGCGCTACAACGGCGCGGCGCTGCTCGGCCTGCGCGGGCTGGTCTTCAAGAGCCATGGTTCGGCCGACGCGTTCGCCTTCGAGCGAGCGCTGGAACGGGCTTATGATGCGGCCCGAAACGGTCTGCTGGAGCGGGTCCGCGACCGGATCGTCGCCACGCTCGCGGCGATGCCGTCCGCCGCACGAAGCGGCGAGCCGACCGCATTCGACACCGTCCTGTCCGACGCACCTTGACGAAGACGATCTACTCGCGCATTGCCGGCACGGGCAGCTTTCTGCCGCCTAACCGGGTGACGAACGACGACCTGGTGGCGCGCCTCGGGCGCGACGGCGTCGAGACGTCGGATCAGTGGATCGTCGAGCGGACCGGGATCCATGCCCGCCATTTCGCCGCCGCGGACGTCGCCTGTAGCGACCTTGCCGTCGTGGCGGCCCGGCGGGCGCTCGAGGCCGCCGACTGCGACGTGGCGACGATCGATCTGATCATCGTCGCCACTTCGACGCCGGACATGGTGTTTCCATCGGCGGCCTGCATCGTCCAGCAGAAGCTCGGCGTGCACGGGTGCGCCGCGTTCGACTTGCAGGCCGTCTGCTCGGGCTTCGTCTACGCGCTCACGGTCGCCGATTCGATGATCCGGACCGGCGCCGCCTCGAAGGCGCTCGTGATCGGCTCCGAGGTTTTTTCGCGCATCCTCGACTTCAAGGACCGGACCACCTGCGTGTTGTTCGGCGATGGCGCCGGAGCGGTCGTTCTGCAGACGAGTGACCGGCCGGGTCTGCTGGCGAGCGAACTGCACGCCGACGGCCGTCATGTGGACCTGCTCTGTGTGCCGGGCACGGTGTCGGGCGGTGCGGTGCTCGGCGACCCGGTCCTCAAGATGGATGGTCCCGGTGTCTTCAAGCTCGCGGTCAACGTCCTCGAGAAGGTCGCGACTTCGGTGCTTGCGAAGGCCGGGCGGGACGCGTCGAGCATCGATTGGCTGATCCCGCACCAGGCCAACATCCGGATCATGCAAAGCACGGCCAGGAAGCTGAAGGTGCCGCTCGAGAAGCTGATCGTCACCGTGAACGAGCATGGCAACACCTCTGCCGCCTCCATACCTCTCGCTCTCGATGAGGCAGTCCGGAGCGGCAAGATCAAGCGCGGGGACACGCTGATGCTCGAAGGCGTCGGCGGGGGCTTCACGTGGGGCGCGGCCCTGCTGGACTATTAATTCAGCGACAACCGGATCGATCGCGATGCGTCCCTTTGCGTTCTTGTTTCCCGGTCAAGGCTCGCAGGCTGTCGGCATGCTGCAAGGCTGGGGCGATGCGCCGGCGGTCCGTCAGACATTGGAAGAGGCCTCCGAAGCGCTCGGCGATGACATCGCCCGGCTGATTCGCGAGGGCCCGAAGGAACAGCTCGACCTGACGACGAACACTCAGCCTGTCATGCTGACCGCCGGCATCGCCTGCTATCGCGCCTGGCTCGCCGAGGGTGGCGCGGAGCCATCGGTCGTCGCCGGTCATTCGCTTGGCGAGTACGCGGCGCTGGTCGCTGCCGGTTCGCTGAACCTGGCCGATGCGTTGCCGCTGGTCCGGTTTCGCGCCCAGGCAATGCAGGAGGCCGTGCCAGTCGGTGTCGGCGCGATGGCGGCCATTCTCGGGCTCGATGCCGCTGCGGTTCGGAGCGGCTGCGCTTCGGTCGCGGCCGAGACCGGCGAGGTGGTTGAAGCCGTCAACTTCAACGATCCGAAGCAGACCGTCATCGCCGGCACCAAGGCGGGCGTCGAGCAGGCCTGCAACGCGCTGAAGGCGGCCGGCGCCAAGCGCGCGCTGCTGTTGCCTGTTTCGGCGCCGTTTCACTCGAGCCTGATGAAGCCCGCCGCCGACCGACTGAAGCAACGCCTCGAAGCCACCCGCTTCGAGGCACCGCGTATCGCGCTGGTCAACAACGTCGATGTCGCAGTGCAAACGGACCCGGCAGCGATTCGCGACGCGCTGTATCGACAGGCCTTCAGCCCGGTGCGTTGGGTGGAATCGATCGAGGCGATCCGGGCCCGCGGTATTGCCGTCCTCATCGAATGCGGGCCGGGCAAGGTACTGGCCGGCACCGTCAAGCGAATCGATGCCGACGCCGTCTCGGGGGCGCTGTTCGACCCACCGTCGCTGAGCGACGTGAAGGCATTGCTGGCATGAGCGAGCGCACGTCGGCCGGGCAGGTCGCGCTGGTGACCGGAGCATCGCGCGGAATCGGCCACGCGATTGCGCTGGCCCTCGCCGGCCAGGGAATGAAGGTGATCGGAACTTCCACGACCGAGGCCGGGGCGGCATCGGTGACCACGGCGCTGGCGGCCTTTCCGGATTGCCACGGCGTCGTGCTGAACGTTGATGACGGCAGCGCGATCGGCACCGTGGTGGAAGATGTCGCGACGCGCCATGGCGCCATTCACGTCCTCGTCAACAACGCCGGGATCACGCGCGACACGCTGGCGATGCGCATGCGCGATGACGACTGGGATGCGGTCATCGACACCAACTTGAAGGCGGTATTTCGCATGAGCCGCGCCGTGATGCGGTCGATGGTGAAGCAGCGCTATGGCCGGATCGTCAATATCACGTCGGTCGTCGGCGCCAGCGGAAATCCAGGGCAGGCGAATTACGCCGCCGCCAAGGCCGGCGTTGCAGGTCTCACGCGTGCGCTCGCCCGCGAACTCGGCGGTCGCGGCATCACCGTCAACTGTGTCGCGCCGGGCTTCATCGAGACCGACATGACCAAGGGGCTGTCGGCGGCCCAGACCGCTACGTTGCTCGGGCAGATTCCGATCGGGCGCCTCGGACAGGCGGCCGAGATCGCCGACGCGGTTGCATTCCTGGCGTCGCCACGGGCCGGCTACATCACCGGCACCGAACTGCACGTGAATGGCGGCATGTTCATGAGTTGAAGGCGCGAGTACGTCGCGGCACACCGTTTGCCTCGGCTTTCCATCCCCTGCGCTGCCTCTGCGGCGGCGCAGGCGCGGGGCAGGGCAGGCCGTAGAATTCCAAGTTGGTTTCAGTAAACACTCCTGGAGGAGTCATGAGCGATATCGAAGCACGGGTCAAAAAAATCATCGCCGAACAGTTGGGCGTGCCGGAGGCTGACGTCTCGAACGAGAAGGCCTTCGTCGCGGACCTGGGCGCTGATTCGCTCGACACCGTGGAACTGGTCATGGCCCTCGAAGACGAGTTCGGCATCGAGATTCCGGACGAGGAAGCCGAGAAGATCACCACCGTTCAACTGGCGATCGACTACGCCCAGAAAAACCAGAAGGCCGCTTGATCGGGGCATGCGCTCGCGGGTCGGAACAAGGCTGATGCAGTGAGCCGCCGCCGTGTCGTCGTGACGGGCCTCGGCCTGATCAGTCCCGTCGGCAATTCGGTCGGGGAGGCCTGGGCCAATCTGCTCGCCGGTCGTTCCGGCATCGACACGATCACGAAGTTCGATGCGACGGCGTTCTCCTGCCGGTTCGCGGGCGAGGTGAAGGGCTTCAAGGTCGAGGACTACTTCCCGGCCAAGGACGCCCGCCACATGGATACGTTCATCCACTACGGGCTGGCGGCGTCGATCCAGGCCGTCAAGGATGCCGGCCTGCGGACGAACGGCGATCTGACCGAGGAAGAAGCCGAACGCATCGGCTGCCTGGTCGGTTCAGGCATCGGCGGCCTGCCGCTGATCGAAGACACGCACGCCGAACTGACGAACCGCGGCCCGCGCCGGATCACGCCGTTCTTTGTGCCGGCGTCGATCATCAACATGATCTCCGGCCATGTGTCGATCACCTACGGCTTCCAGGGCCCGAACCTGGCGATCGTCACCGCCTGCACGACCGGTTTGCACTGCATCGGCGAAGCGGGGCGCTTGATCGAGTACGGCGATGCCGACGTGATGATCGCGGGCGGCGCCGAGGCGACCGTGTCCCCTCTCGGCGTCGGCGGTTTCGCCGCCGCCCGCGCGCTGTCGACCCGCAACGACGACCCGAAGACGGCGTCGCGTCCGTGGGACAAGGACCGTGACGGTTTCGTCCTCGGCGAGGGCGGCGGCGTCCTGGTCCTCGAGGAGTACGAGCATGCACGCCGTCGCGGCGCCCGCATCTACTGCGAGTTGGTCGGCTTCGGGATGGGTGCCGACGCGTATCACATGACCGCCCCGAACGTCGACGGCCCCAAGCGCTCCATGAAGGCGGCGCTCCGCAACAGCGGCGTCAATGCCGACCAGGTCCAGTACCTCAATGCGCACGGGACATCGACCCCGCTCGGCGACGTCAATGAGACGAACGCGATCAAGCTGGCATTTGGCGACCACGCCCGCCGCCTGGTCGTCAACTCGACCAAATCGATGACCGGGCACCTGCTCGGCGGCGCCGGTGGCATCGAGTCGGTCTTCACCACGCTGGCGATCCATCACCAGGTGTCACCACCCACCATCAACATCTTCAACCAGGATCCTGAGTGCGATCTGGACTACTGCGCCAACGAGGCGCGTGATCTGAAGATCGAATACGCCGTCAAGAACAACTTCGGGTTCGGCGGCACCAACGGCACGTTGGTCTTCAAGCGGATTTGATGCGATCGCGTCGGACTTCCGACGGGCTGCATGCGCGGCGCTCCGCCCGTTGAGATCCGGGTGCGCCGACAGGCCTCGTGGCGGGCCTTCGTCGTCGCGCTCGTCGTCTTGACCTCTGTCTCGATCGGGTTCTGGCTTGCATCGACGGAAATCGGCGCCGCGGTCAAGGGCGTGCTCGCGGCGGCGGCGTTGGCGCTGGGCGCCGCAGCCCTCTCGACGACCGTACCGTTCGACCTGCGTTTGCGCTGGACCGGTTCGTCCTGGGCGTTGGGTCCAGGCGGCACGCCCGCATCGGAGCCTGTTGCGGGGGTGCTGACCGTCGCCATCGATCTGGGAAGCTGGATGCTGCTGCGCTTCGTCGACGAGTCGCCTCGAACGCGTACGACGTGGATTCCGGTTCAGCGCGCCAGCATTGAAGGTGACTGGCACGCGCTGCGCTGCGCCGTCCATGCGCCGCGCGCGCTGGCCGCACGCACGCCATGACGTCCGCGGATGCCGATGCCGCCCTGATCGAACGGGTGAAGCTCGGGGACGTCAAGGCCTTCGAGATGCTGGTCGTCAAGTACCAGCGCCGGATCGAGCGCCTGATCGGCCGGATGGTGCGCGACGTCGACCTGGTGCCCGATATCGCCCAGGAAACCTTCATCCGCGCCTACCGGGCGATCCCGCAGTTCCGCGGAGAAAGCGCGTTCTACACCTGGCTGTACCGGATCGCGGTCAATACCGCGAAGAAAGCGCTGATGGAGTTGAAGCGGGACCCGCTGATCACTGAAACTGCCCGCGCATCCCGCGACGAGGACGATGAAACTTCGCGCGTCGAAAACGAACTAAGCGACGGCGAAACGCCGGATGCAGTCCTGGCGAGCAAGCAGATTGCGGCGGCAGTGAACCTTGCGATCGAAGGCTTGTCAGATGAATTGAGGCAGGCGATCACGTTGCGCGAGATCGAAGGCCTGAGCTACGAAGAAATCGCCGAGATGATGGATTGTCCGATCGGAACGGTGCGATCCCGGATCTTCCGGGCCCGCGAAGCGATCGCGCAGCGCTTGCGCCCGCTGCTCGGAACCCGATTGGACGAGCGCTGGTGAGCGGCCAGGGCTCCGAACGTGATGGAGAAGCTTGTATGTCGAGATGGTCTGTGACCGAAGCGGCGCTGCTGGAGCAGCTGTCGGCGCTTGCCGATGGCGAAGTGGACCCGGCTGATACCGCAGTTGCCTGCGCGCGCTGGCGTGACGACGGCCGTGTGCGTGCCTCCTGGCATGCCTACCACCTGATCGGCGATGTCCTGCGCTCCGAGGATCTGGCGATCGAGCCGTCTCGGGACGTCGCTTTCCTCGCCGCCGTTCGAGATCGCCTGTCAAAAGAGGCCGTCGTGCTGGCGCCTGTTCCAAAGGCCGAACGCGGGTTTCGCGATGCACGCGAAGCGTGCCCGAACGACGTCGGCGCCCGGACGGGACGGCGTTGGCCTTGGGTTGTCTCATCTGCGGTGGCGGCAGGATTCGTCGGAGTGGTCGGAACCTTTACCCTGACCCGGCAAGCCGCGCCGGTGTCCACGGAAGCGCGGGCTCTGGCGAGTGCGGGTTCGCCGACCCTGGTTGCCGCTCGAACCGATACAGCGCCGACGTCTGTTGCCGCATCGATGCCGGCTCCGGCTCGATCGCTCGCCCTCGACGAAAGCGGCGTGGTGCGCGACCCGGCGCTCGACACCTACCTTGCCGCGCACAAGCAGTTTGCAGGAAGCACGGCGCTGGGGGTGCCATCGGCGTTCCTGCGCAGCGCCACTGTCAGGAACTACGGCCGCTAGACACGGTACATGACGTCGCGCGCAACTTCTGCATTCGTATTGATTTGCGCCGGCCTGGCGTTCGCACCGATCGCGTGGGGCGGCGAGGCGGCCAAAGACGGTGGTCCCGCAGCGCAGGCGCGGGACGTGCGCGGCTGGCTGATGCGGATCCACGACGCCGCGAGCCGCCGCAACTTCCAGGGGACGTTCGTGGTGAGCGGCGGCGGCAACGTGGCCAGCGCCCGGATGTCGCACTTCTGTGAAGGCGCGAACCAGTACGAGCGGATCGAGTCGCTCGACGGCAAGGCGCGCAACGTGTTCCGCCACAACGACGTCGTCCACACCGTCTGGCCGGCGAGCCGTGTCGCAGTGGTCGAGCAACGCGATCTGCTGACCTCCTTTCCCGCTTTGCTGCAGGCTGGTGCCGATACGGTTGGCGACTGGTACGAATTGCGCCAGCAGGACGACGAACGCGTAGCCGGCCACGCCGCGAATGTGCTGGTCGTGCGCGCGAAGGACGCCCATCGCTACGGCTACCGCCTCTGGTCGGACAAGGCCTCGGGTTTGCTGCTCCGCGCGGATGTCCTGAGCGCGCGTGGTGACGTGCTCGAAACGTCGGCGTTCTCGGATATTTCGATCGGCGTCCGATCGCAGCCTGACAGCGTGCTGCAGGCGATGAAGAAGCTGGATGGCTACCGGGTGCTGCGCCCGGTCCTGAGTCCGACCACCCTCGAGGCCGAGGGCTGGACGATCCGGCAGGTGGCGCCCGGCTTCCGGCAGGTCCGTTGCGTGAACCGCGAGATGGACAGCGCCGGCGACGTGGCTGTGACCGGCGGGGCGCACCGGGTCCTGCAGGCGATCTACGCCGATGGCATGACGTACGTCTCCGTTTTCATCGAGCCCTACAAGGACAACCATCACGGCCGGCCGATGCACGCCGTCATGGGCGCGACTCAGACGTTGTCGATGCGACAAGGCGACTGGTGGATCACCGTGATCGGTGACGTGCCGGCGGCGACTCTCCAGCTTTTCGCAGGCGCTCTCGAGCGCAAGAAGTAGCATTTCCGATCGGCGTGCCGCCCCGATGGGCAGCGCTCCGCTGTTGGCTCATTTTTTGACGATGGACTCTGGCATGCAGATTCAGCTTTTCTCGAAGGCATCTCCGGTGGCTCGTAGCGCTCTTGCCGCGCTGGCCTTGGCCGTCGCACTCGGCGCCTCGGTGATTCCGGCACCCGTCCTGGCGCAATCGCTGCCCGACTTCACGGAACTGGTCGAAAAGGTTGGTCCGGCCGTCGTCAACATCCGGACCACGGAGCGCGCACGAGCGGCGCGAGGCGGCGTCGGCCCCGAGCTCGATGAGGACATGCTCGAGTTCTTCCGCCGCTTCGGCTTGCCGATTCCGAATCGGCCGAACCCCCGCGGCGGCCCGCAGCAACCGACGCCCGAAGGCGAGCCGCAGCAGCGCGGCGTCGGTTCAGGCTTCATCCTGAGCGGCGACGGTTACGTGATGACCAACGCCCACGTCGTGGAGGGCGCCGAGGAGGTCATCGTCACGCTGACCGACAAGCGTGAGTTCAAGGCAAAGACGATCGGTTCCGACAAGCGCACCGACGTCGCGCTGGTGAAGATCGAGGCAACGGGGCTGCCGTTTGTTCGCATTGGTGATGTCGGGCGCCTGAAGGTGGGCGAGTGGGTGATTGCGATTGGCTCGCCGTTCGGCCTCGAGAACACAGTGACGGCGGGCATCGTCAGTGCGAAGTCGCGCGACACGGGCGAGTTCCTGCCGCTGCTCCAGACCGACGTCGCGATCAACCCCGGCAACTCCGGCGGGCCCTTGATCAACATGCGCGGCGAGGTGGTCGGCATCAATTCGCAGATCTACAGCCGCTCGGGCGGCTATATGGGAATCTCATTCGCGATCCCGATCGACGAGGCCTCGCGTGTCGTCGATCAGCTGCGTGTGAGCGGGCGCGTGACGCGTGGCCGGATCGGCGTCGTCATCGACCAGGTGACCAAGGAAGTGGCCGAATCGATCGGCCTGGGCAAGCCCATGGGCGCCCTGGTCCGCAGCGTCGAGGCCGGCGGCCCCGCCGACAAGGCAGGGGTCGAGGCCGGCGACATCATCACCAAGGTCGAGGGTCGCACCGTCGACCGGTCGGGTGACCTGCCCCGCATCGTCGGCGGGATGAAGCCGGGCAGCAAGGCCTCGCTGCAAGTCTTTCGGCGCGGCACCTACAAGGATCTGAACGTCACGGTCGTCGAGTTCGATCAGGAGAAGCCGCGCCGAGCGTCGGATCGGGAAGGAGCACCGAAGCCGACGCCGACCCAGACGTCGCTCGGTGTGGCGGTGTCCGACATCACCGAGGCGCAGCGTCGCGACCTGAAAGTCAAGGGCGGCGTCAAGGTGGACAGCGTCGAAGGAGCGGCTGCCCGCGCCGGAATTCGCGAGGGGGACATCGTGATGGCGATCGACAACACAGAGGTCAGCAACGCCAAGCAGTTCGAGCAACTGGTCGCGAAGGTCGACCGGACCAAGCCGGTGACCCTCCTGGTGCGCCGCGGGGAGAGCGCCAACTTCATCATCGTTCGGCCGGTGCGGACGAACTGATGGAGGGTGGAAACCCTTGGGATGGCGTCTGAGCGGTTCGACGCGCCACCGCTCTACCCATGTTGGTAATCGCTTACATAATCCCTGAAGGCGTCGGCCTGTAGTCGCTTCCCGATGACCATGGACTCCGCCTCGAATAGCCAAAAGCGCTTCGTCCCGCGGTTGAAAATTACCCCCAGACGCTCCACAGGCGTTTGTGAACAAACTGGGGACAACTTTTCTTGTTGGCGACGTGCAACGGCAAGAAATCGAGCAATGGCGCGGGCTCCAGCGGGGGTCTTCTGGATACAATGAAGTCCCAACAAGCAGTTGCCATACGTTTTGTTGGAAGGCGCGTCACTCATTCGACGTGCCTTTTTTTTATCCTGATGCAGGCCTTCGTGATGCTCGAATTTGCGAGCATCTTCGCGAGTCGCGAGTCTGCATCGACACGATGACGCGCATGCAGTGGTGTTCCGCTGCAGCGCATTCGACGCGCTCAGCAATCGGCTGTCCTCAGCATGGATCACATCCGCAACTTTTCGATCATTGCCCACATCGACCACGGCAAGTCGACCCTCGCCGATCGGCTGATTCAACGTTGCGGCGGATTGAGCGATCGCGAGATGGAAGAGCAGGTGCTCGACTCGATGGACATCGAGCGGGAGCGCGGCATCACCATCAAGGCGCAGACCGCATCGCTCGAATACAAGGCGCGCAACGGCCGCACCTACAACCTGAATCTGATCGATACGCCGGGACACGTCGACTTCTCGTACGAGGTCAGCCGCTCGCTGTCGGCCTGCGAGGGCGCGCTCCTCGTCGTCGATGCCAGCCAGGGTGTCGAGGCCCAGACCGTTGCCAATTGCTACACCGCACTCGACCTCGGCGTCGAAGTCGTTCCGGTCCTCAATAAGATGGACCTTCCGCAGGCCGATCCGGCGCGCGCGCGTTCCGAGATCGAGGACGTGATCGGCATCGATGCCGATGACGCGATTCCATGCAGCGCGAAGACCGGCGAGGGGATCGACGAGATCCTCGAGGCCGTCGTGCATCGCATGCCGGCGCCGCGCGGCGTCTCCGACGCACCGTTGCGCGCGATGATCGTCGACTCGTGGTTCGACAACTACGTCGGCGTCGTCATGCTGGTGCGGGTCGTCGACGGTTCGCTGTCGAAGGGCGAACGGATCCGCATGATGGCCAGCGATGCGGTTTACGGCGTCGAGCAGCTCGGCGTATTCACGCCCAATTCGGTCGCGCGCGACAAGCTGTCGGCGGGCGAGGTCGGCTTCGTCATCGCCGGCATCAAGGCGTTGCAGGCTGCCAAGGTGGGCGACACCGTGACGCTCGAGAAGAAGCTGCCGAACAACCGGGGCGTGGCGGTGGAGGCCCTGCCGGGCTTCAAGGAGATCCAGCCGCAGGTCTTCGCCGGCCTGTACCCGACCGAGGCGAGCGAGTACGACCAACTGCGCGATGCACTCGAGAAGCTGAAGCTGAACGATTCGTCGTTGCGCTATGAGCCGGAAGTCAGCCAGGCGCTGGGCTTCGGGTTTCGATGCGGCTTCCTCGGCTTGCTCCACATGGAGATCGTCCAGGAGCGGCTCGAACGCGAGTTCGACCAGGACCTGATCACGACGGCACCGTCGGTCGTCTACCAGGTCGGCATGAACAACGGCGACGTGATCCAGATCGAGAACCCGTCGAAGCTGCCCGATCAGGGGCGGATCGCCGAGATCCGCGAGCCGATCGTCACCGTCCACCTGTACATGCCGCAGGACTACGTCGGGCCGGTGATGACGCTTGCGAACCTGAAGCGCGGCAACCAGCTGAACATGGCGTACCACGGGCGCCAGGTCATGTTGACCTACGAGATGCCGCTGGCCGAGATCGTGCTCGATTTCTTCGACAAGCTGAAGAGCGTGTCGCGCGGCTACGCCTCGATGGACTACGAGTTCAAGGAATACCGCGTGGCGGACGTCGTCAAGGTCGACATTATGTTGAACGGCGACCGCGTCGATGCGCTTTCGATCATCGTGCACCGGAGCCAGAGCCAGTACCGCGCACGGGCCGTCGTCTCGAAGATGCGCGAGCTGATTTCGAGGCAGATGTACGACGTCGCGGTGCAGGCCGCGATCGGAGCCAACATCATTGCGCGTGAGACAATCAAGGCGCTGCGCAAGAACGTGATCGCCAAGTGCTACGGCGGCGACATCACCCGCAAGCGCAAGTTGCTCGAGAAACAGAAAGCGGGCAAGAAGCGCATGAAGCAGATCGGCTCCGTCGAGGTGCCGCAAGAGGCGTTTCTGGCCATACTCCAGGTGGACGATTGATGGGTTCTCTGACCGGTTTGCTGTACGCCTGCCTGGCAGTTTTCCTGGGTGGCTGGTACCTCGGCAAGTGGACGGGCAACTTCTCGCTGCTGCTGTTCATCCTGACGCTCGTCACGTTCGCCTACTGGTTGGCCGAGCGCCTGTATTTCGCGCCGCGTCGACGGGTCGCAGCGGCGTCGCTCGATCGGCAGGATGCGTCGCGACGCGAAGAACTCGCGCGGCAAGGCATCTCGAAAGTCGACGACAACATGTCGGCGGCGCGCCAGTCGCTGTTGATGCAGCCGTGGTGGCTCGACTGGACCGCGGGACTCTTCCCCGTCATCCTGGTCGTCTTCCTGTTGCGGTCGTTCCTGTTCGAGCCGTTCAAGATTCCGTCGGGTTCGATGATTCCGACCTTGCTGGTGGGCGACCTGATCCTCGTCAACAAGTTTCACTACGGCGTTCGCCTGCCGGTCGTCAACAAGAAGGTCATCGCCAACCACGACCCGCAGCGGGGCGACGTGATGGTCTTCCGTTATCCGAAGGACACCAGCATCGACTACATCAAGCGCGTGGTCGGCGTCCCCGGTGACGAGGTGTCGTTCCGCAATCAGCAGTTGTCGATCAACGGCCAAGTCGTTCCGCTCGAGCCGACGCCGCCCCCCGGCTATTACGACGAAGATGCGCTGCGCTACTACCCGGAGTTCAAGGAGACGCTGAACAATGTGCAGCACGGCGTCCTCATTAATCCTCAATCCAAGCCGTTTTATGGACCCGAGGACCAAATCTCGTTTCCGCATCGCGAGAACTGCCGCTACAGTGCCGAGGGCGTGACTTGCAAGGTGCCCGCGGGCCACTATTTCATGATGGGCGACAACCGCGACAACTCGCAGGATTCACGCTTCTGGGGCTTCGTCCCTGACGAGAACATCGTCGGCAGGGCATTCCTCGTATGGATGAATTTCGGCAACCTGAAGCGCATCGGCACGTTCCACTGAGGACGACGCCGAAGCCAGGCGAAAGGGAGATTGCGGTATGGGTGGAGCGCATGACAGGGTGAAGCAGCGGGGCGTCACGCTGTTCGGACTGATGTTCTGGGCGATCATCGTCGGCTTCCTGGCCCTGATCGGCATGCGCGTCCTGCCGACACTCAACGAGTACTTCACCATTCAGCGGGCGGTCAAGAAGATCGCCGCTGAAAACCCGAGCACCGTTCCCGAAGTTCGCAATGCCTTTCAGAAGCAGAAGGACATTGAGTATTCGATATCCTCGATCGGGCCGAAAGATCTCGTGATCACGAAAGACAACGACAAGGTCGTCATCCAGTTTGCCTACGACAAGGAAATCGAGATCGTGAAGCCGGTCTACATCCTCATCAAGTACGAGGGAAGCTCGAAGTAGACTGCGACGTGGCCGCAACCCGGCACTCATTGCATGCCTCGCCTGGCTGTACGGATCCATGGAATACCGCGTTGACGCCCTGCAGCAGCGCATCGGCTACCGTTTCTCGGACGCCCGTCTGCTGAACCGGGCCCTCACTCACCGAAGCTACGGCGCCGACCACAACGAGCGTCTCGAGTTTCTCGGCGATGCGGTTCTGAGCCTCGTCATCTCGAGCCTGCTGTTCCAGCGCTTCGCCGGTTCCGACGAGGGTGATCTCACCCGGGTTCGCGCTCACCTCGTCCGCGAAGACAGCCTGCATCGAATGGCGCTGCAACTGGGGTTGCCTGAGTTGCTTCGGCTCGGCGAAGGCGAAGCGCGTGGCGGCGGGGCTCAGCGCGCGTCGATCCTGGCCGATGCCCTCGAGGCGCTGATCGGCGCGACTTTCCAGGACGGCGGCTTCGAGGCTGCGCGCAATCTGGTGCAGGGCCTGTTCGGCGAGATCATCGAGACCACGGATCTGGCGAGCTGGAGCAAGGACGCGAAGACCGAGCTTCAGGAGTGGCTGCAAGGGCGGCGGTTGCCGGTGCCCACCTACCGAATCAGCGCGACACGTGGCCAAGCGCATGCCCAGACTTTCGAGGTCGAATGCTCCGTTCCGGCGCTCAACCTGACCGAGTCGGGCGAGGGACGGTCGCGCCGGGCGGCGGAGCAGGAGGCTGCACGTCGCATGCTCGACTCGTTGAAGGCCAGCGACGAGCCCGGCAGCCCGCTGCAGTCGTGACCTGCTGTCGCCCAACCGTCGCCCTGTGTGGCTGACATCCCAACGGGTGCCGATGGCACTGCGGATGCCCAACGCTGCGGACTGATCGCGATCGTCGGACGGCCGAACGTCGGCAAGTCGACCCTGTTGAACGCGCTGGTTGGCCAGAAGGTCAGCATCACGTCGTCGAAGGCGCAGACCACGCGCCACCGCATCACCGGCATCCGCACCGTCGCGGATGCGCAGTTCGTCTTTGTCGACACGCCTGGGTTCCAGACGCAACATGGTGCCGCTCTCCACCGGGCCCTCAATCGGACCGTCCAGGTCGTCTTGAGCGACGTCGACGTGGTGCTTCTGGTAGTCGAAGCGGGTCGCTTCGGTGCGGCGGACGAACGAGTGCTCGCGCTCGTGCCGGAAGGCAAGAAGACGCTTCTGGTCGCCAACAAGCTCGACACGATCAAGCGACGTGCCGATCTGGCGCCATGGCTGCAGACGATGCAGGCCCGCCATCCGTTCGCCGAGTTCGTGCCCCTCTCAGCCCAGCGGAAAGGCGACGCCGATCGCCTGCTCGACATCGTGCGTCCTTATCTGCCGCTGCAGCCGTGGCTGCACGACGCCGACGCGTTGACCGACCGCAGCGAGCGCTTCCTGGCCAGCGAGATCGTCAGGGAGAAGCTGTTTCGGCTCACCGGCGACGAGCTTCCGTACACCTCGACGGTTGTCATCGATCTATACGAGGAAGTCGGCCTACTGCATCGGATCTCCGCCAGCATCGTGGTCGAACGGGACGCCCACAAGGGCATGGTCATCGGAGCCGGCGGCGCGCGGCTGAAGCGAATCGGTTCAGAAGCGCGGCAGGAGCTGGAGACGTTGCTCGGCTCGAAGGTTCATCTCGAGCTCTTCGTCAAGGTCCGCTCCGGCTGGGCCGACGACGATGCCCATCTGCGCAGCTACGGTTACGAATGACGGCGCGCTCGGCCAGTCTCCGTGCCGTCGGCGAACGCCGAACCTGAACGCATGCCGGGCCGTTCTCCGCGCGCCAGCGCCGCGTTGACGGCCTATGTCCTGCATCGCTACGACTGGAGCGAATCGAGCCTGATCCTCGATGTCTTCACGCGCGAGCAGGGGCGCATCGCCGTCGCAGCGAAGGGTGCGAAGCGGCCGTACTCGCAGTTGCGTGCGGTGCTTCTGCCGTTCCAGCGCATCAGCCTCGGATTGGGACGAGCCCCCTCCGACGAAAGCGAATCGGAGGTTCACAACCTGCGCGCGGCGGAATGGGCCGGCGGGCCGCCCATGCTGTCGGGCGCGGCGCTGTTCAGCGGCTTCTACCTGAACGAGCTGCTGATGCGCCTGCTCGCCCGCCACGACCCGCACGCGCTGCTTTTCGACGTCTACGCATCGACCGTCGAGGTGCTCGGCCGTGCGGACGACGCGGACGCCGAAGTAACCCTGCGCGCGTTCGAACTGACGATGCTGAAGGAGATCGGCCTGCTTCCCGAACTCAGCGTCGAAACGCTGACCCAGCATCCTGTCGATCCGGACGGCCGCTACGCGCTGCTTGCCGACAGCGGGGTTAGCGCTCCGCGCCGAACCGATCCCGAATTGAGCGGTCGCACGCTGATCGAATTGCAGGCCGCGCTCCAGCACGGGAGCCTGGCTGCGCTGCACCAGGCCTGCGCAGGCGCGTTGCCGGAGCTGAAAAGCATTCTGCGAAGCCAGCTTCACTATCATCTGGGTTCATCGGTTCTGCGGACGCGACAGGTGATGATCGAAGCTCAGAACCTGGAGCGCTGATTCCGCTTTGCCGCAGCGAGCCGCCGTCCGTATGCACATCCGCTCCATGCCATCAAGTCGATGAATCCTCTCGTCACCAGCGGTCTCGACCCTCGCCATGGCGGCACCGCGCTGTCGGTCAACGTCAACAAGGTGGCCCTGCTGCGCAACAGTCGCGCCCTCGACATTCCAAACCTGGTCCGCGCCGCGACGATCGCGCTCGAGGCGGGCGCGGCCGGCATCACGATCCACCCGCGCCCTGATGAACGTCACATCCGCGCGCGCGACGTGGCCGACCTTGCTGCGTTGATGAAGGCCTGGCCGCAGGCTGAGTTCAACATTGAAGGCAACCCGTTTCACAACCTGATGCCGTTCATCGAAGCGGTCCGGCCGAGCCAGTGCACGTTCGTGCCGGACAGCGCCGAGCAAGCGACGTCGGACCACGGCTGGCGCATGCCCGACGACGTGGTCAGGCTCCGTCCGCTGATCGATGCGGCGCATGCCGTCGGCGTTCGCGTCAGTCTCTTCATGGACCCGGATCCGGCGGCGATCGCGGCGGTCCGCGACAGCGGTGCCGACCGGGTCGAGCTCTACACCGAAAGCTACGCGCGTGCACACGGCCGTCCCGAGCTGAACGACGTCCTGCCGGCGTTCGTGGCGGCCGCCGAGGCCGCGCAGCGGGTGGGTCTCGGCGTGAATGCCGGTCACGACCTCAACCGCGCAAACCTCGCCGACTTCCTGACCGCGGTGCGCGGGGTGCAGGAGGTGTCGATCGGGCACGCCCTGATCGCCGACGCGCTCGAGCTCGGTCTGGCTGACGCGGTGCGCGCCTACCTTCGCTGCATCCGCCTGGCCGAGGCGCACGCGCCGCGGCCGTCCGCCGGATGATCTACGGCGTCGGCACCGACATCTGCGACGTGCGCCGGGTCGCGCAGATCCTGGGCCGGCGCGGCGAGCGCTTCGCCGAGAAAGTACTCGGCCCGCACGAGATCGAGGTCTTCCGTGCTCGCCGATCACGCGTCGAGGAGCGCGGGTTGCGTTACCTTGCGACGCGCTTCTCCGCGAAGGAGGCGTTCTCGAAGGCGATCGGGCTCGGCATGCGGATGCCGATGACCTGGCGCGCCTGCGAGATCGTGAAGGCGTCGAGCGGCAAGCCCGAGATCCGCCTGCACGGCGACCTCGCTTCCTGGTTCGCGCAGCGCAAGCTTCAGGCGCATGTCAGCGTCACCGACGAAACCGACTACGCCGCCAGCTTCGTCGTCGTCGAACACCAGGAGTCATTTCGATGAACGAACACGCGCCGGTGGTCCTGGACATTGCCGGACTTGCGCTCGACGACGACGATCGACGCCGGCTGCGCCACCCGTTGACCGGCGGCCTGATCCTGTTCGCACGCAACTGGCGGGACCGCCGCCAGCTGACGGATCTGGCCGCCGAGATCAAGTCGATCCGACCCGACGTGCTGATCTGCGTCGATCACGAAGGCGGCCGGGTGCAGCGCTTCCGCACCGACGGCTTCACGCACCTGCCGCCGATGCGCGCGCTCGGCGAGCTGTGGATGCAGGGCGCCCAGGGTGCAATGACGGCCACCGACGCGGCGACAGCGGTCGGTCACGTGCTCGGCTCGGAACTGCGAGCCTGCGGGGTCGACTTCAGCTTCACGCCGGTGCTTGATCTCGACCACGGCCGCAGCTCGGTCATCGGCGACCGCGCGTTTCACCGCGATGCGCGCGTCGCCACTGTGCTGGCGAAGAGCGTGATGCAGGGCCTGCTGCAGGCCGGCATGCAGAACTGCGGCAAGCACTTTCCGGGACACGGTTACGTCAAGGCCGACAGCCACACCGAGATTCCCGTCGACAAGCGCAGCCTGCGCGCGATCCTCGACGACGATGCGCGTCCGTACGAATGGCTGAGCACCTCGCTGTCGAGCGTGATGCCGGCGCACGTGGTCTATCCGAAGGTCGACTCGCGGCCGGCCGGGTTCTCGCCGCGCTGGCTGAAGGAGATCCTGCGCCTGCAGCTCGGCTTCACCGGCGCGGTCTTCAGCGACGACCTCAGCATGGCCGGCGCGCGCCAGATCGACGGCGCCGAGCTGACGTATGTCGAGGCCGCCGCGCTGGCGCTCGGTGCCGGCTGCGATCTGGTGCTGTTGTGCAACCAGTCGGTCGATGGCGGGGCCGCGGTCGATGCGCTGCTCGACGGCCTGCTCGAATCCCAGTTGCGCGGCGATTGGCAGTTCGATCCGGACAGCGAGGCGCGCCGGCTCGACCTGCTGCCGCAGACGGCGCCGATCAGCTGGGACGACCTGATGCACCGGCCGTCCTACCAACGCGCCCTCGAACGCTTGCCCTGAGATGAAAAACGCCGCCGACCCCGAAAGGGTGCGGCGGCGTGCTTTCCGGGCGGAGACGGTCAGGCTCGGCCCTGCGTCTCCTGCTGGGCCGTCTCGAACGGCAGCTTGAACTGCGACAGATCCTTCTTGGTCTCGACCAGCACCAGCGGACCGTCCTCGACCACGACCGGCGCCTTGCGCTCGCGCGGAACGCGCACCGGCGCCGGCTCGTTCGCCATCGCCTCCTGGACCGCACGGATCTTGTCGGCATCCGAATTGACCCATTGCAGGCCGGCCGCTTCGGCGACCGCTTCGAGCGAGCCGAGCGGCAACTCGAACGGCTCGGCGCTCGGCGCCGGCATCGTCGCCACCGGCACGGGCGCGGCGACTTCCATCGGCTGCGGCGCGTTGCCGGACGGCATCACGTCGGGCGCCACCCACGGCGACCGTGCCTCCATCGGCTGGACCCCTGCCGTCGGCTGAACCGCTGCCGTAGGCGCCAGCGTCATTCCTTCAATGTCGCTGCGTTCGGTGCGTCCGAAGGCCGGCGGCGCTTCGCCGTGGCGGTCGTCGCCATCGGCGATCGTGCCGTCCTGCGCCATCGGCTCGCGTCGGGCGCGATCGCGACCCCGGCCACGCCGGCGTCCCTCGCCGCCTTCCGACCGCGGCATGCCGTCGGTTGACGCCTCGTCGGTACGCCCTTCGGCGGCGGCGGGCAGGCCGCCGGCGTCCATCGCCGCCATCGTTTCCTCGGTCGGTGCCTCAGCCGCATCGCTGCTGCCAGGTTCGCCGCCGGGGCGTGCCTCGTCGCGGTCACGACCGCCACGGCCACCGCGTCGGTTGCGACGCCGTCCCTGCCGCTCGCCCTGCGCTTCAGCCGATTCGGCCGACTCGACTGACGGCGGCTGCGTGTCACCGAACGACGGCACGACGCTCATCTCGTCGGCACCGACCAGTGGCGTCGCCGTAGTTGCAGCGGGTTGAGGCTCACGTTCGCGATCCGGACGATCGGCTCGCTCGGTGCGCTCGCCACGCTCCGGGCGTTCACCTCGTTCTGTGCGTTCGCCTCGTTCGGTGCGTTCGCCGCGCTCTCCGCGACCGCCACGCCGGCTGTCGCTGCGACCTTCGGTACCACCTTCGCGCGGCTCACGGCTGTCGGGCCGAGGAGAGTCCGACGACTCGCGTGCTTCGAGGCGATCACCGCGGCGCGCTTCATCGCGGCGGCCCGGCTCGCGGCTGTCGGGTGCGGAGCCCGCTTCACCCGCGGCGCGTTCCGGTCGACGCCCGCGACCGCCGTCACGGCCCTCGCGACGTTCACCGCGTTCACCGCGCTCGCCGCGTTCGCCCTCACCTCGACGCCCGTCGCGATTGCGGCCGCCACGGCCACCGCGATCGCCCCGCTCGGGACGTCCTTCGACCTTCGGTGCGGTCGCCGGCGTCACGACTGGCGTGCTGGCGGCCGGTGCAGTTCGCCGTTCTTCGTCCCCACCGTTGAACAGCGCCTTGACCCAGGCGAAGAAGCCGCCACCGGCCGGCACGCTCGCGGCCGGCGCGGCCACCGGCGCCGGTGCGGCGACGACCGGTGCAGGCTGGACCTTCGGGGCCGGCTGAGGTGCCGGCGTCTCGGGCAGGATGCCCTTGATGACCGGCTCCTGCTTGGCCTTGCTCTTCTCGCGCCGCGTGAAGCCGACTTCCTCTTCGGGCTCGTCGATCATCGTGTAGCTGGCCTGCAGGTTCTCGAGACGCGGGTCGTCGTGGCGCAGGCGCTCGAGCCGGTAATTCGGCGTCTCGAGCGTCTTGTTCGGCACCAGCAGCACGGTGACGCGCTGCTTCAGCTCGATCTTCGTGATCTCGGTGCGCTTCTCGTTCA
>JBDSAB010000410.1:0-6604 GCA_039922395.1 Caldimonas sp. | reverse complement strand
GCCAACGACACCGAGGCGGCGCCGTCGTCGATCGGGCGCTAGTCTCTTAGAACGGGTTGTTCGCGGCGCGCTGGCTGGCGAGCGTGCCGAGCGACTGCTGGCCGCCGGCGCTGAGGTGCGTCGGGTCGGCCCACAGGTAAGTGGCAGCGCCTGCACCGGTGACGAGCGTGAACGTCGTGCAGTCGAGCAAGGTCGGAGCCTTGGTCATATCGCAGGCGATGTCGGTCACGTTCGAGAAGCCGCCGCCATTGATGATCCGGACCACGATGCCGATGTATTCGTCGAGGAGGATGAGGCCGATCTTCCGGCCGTCGTTGACGACGGTCGCGCGCATCGACGCATTGAAGCGGTCGGTCAGCCGGGTCAGCAGCGCGGCCCGATCGGTGTCGGTGTTCGCGGTCCGCTCGGCGATCGCGAACGGCGTCAGGCCGAGGTTGGGGATCGTCGAGATCAGCACCTTTGCGCCGGCGTCGGCGATGCGATTGATCTGGGTGCCGAGCGCCGCGCCCGCCGCCTCGACGTTGGCGATCAGCTGTGCTTCGCCGACACCCGGGTACGTGGCGTACTGAGCGAGCACGTCGTTCTGGCCGATCAGGATCATCACCAGATCCTTCGGCGTGAACGCGCTCTCGGCCTGCTGGGCATCGATCTGGCCCGACAGATCGGCGACCTTCGCGCCGGCGGCGGCCCGGATCCGGCCGGTCGGCGACACAACCGGCGTCGTACCGTTGTTGCATTGCGGGAAGTTGAGCCCGTACGGCGTGGCGACCACCTGGATCCAGAGCGGCAGCCTCCGGCAGTCGACGGTGGCATCGGTGTCCGAGACGGTGCCGTTGACGGTGTACTTGCGTCCGTTTCCGGCGCTCGCCGAATCGTCGATGACGCTGCTCTCGTCGCCGAACGCGATCGCCCGATTCGGCGCGAAGGTTTCGATTTGCTCGCCGCCGCCGCAGGCGACCAGGCCCATGGCCGCCGCCACGCTGGCGCAGCGCAGCGCACGGCGCCACCGATCCATCTTCACATTCATTCAAGGCTCCAAGGCAGGGGATTTCGGGTCCGTCAGGTCGCTGCGGCGCGCGTCAGGCGATCCCGCACGCCGTCCCAATCGGGACCGGGCGGCGGCTCTTCGACCCAGATCAGCTGCACGCCCTCGTCGTCGAGTCCGCGCAAGACGGAAAAAAGCTCATGGGCCGCCTGTTCCGGGCGCGCCGGCATGCGACGGTGGCGCAAGCCGGGTGCCATGCCCGACGGCACCGTCCGGGAATATACCGCCAGCCTCATCGGCTGCGCGCCGAGCATCTGCAAGGCCGTGTGCAGCATCGATGTCGCCATCAGGCGGACCTTCGCGCGCGGGGCATAGTGGGCCGCGAGCGTGCCTGGCGCCTGCGGCGCGCTGTCGTCGGCCGAGGCGAGCGGCTCGCCAGCCACCGCCTCGATTCGCGCCTGCGTCAGAACGCCCGGCCGCAGCAACATCGGCCGCGGTCCGCTGCAGTCGACGATGCTCGACTCGATGCCGATGCGGCAGGCGCCGCCGTCGAGCACCGGAAGGGCGTCGCCGAATTCATCGACGACGTGCTGGGCCAGTGTCGGGCTGACCCGGCCGAACCGGTTCGCGCTCGGCGCGGCGATGCCGGCGACGCCGTGCCGCTGCGCCGCGACGAGCAAGGCGTGGGCAACCGGATGCGCCGGCGCACGCAGTGCCACGGTCGCATGGCCGCCGGCGGCCGCCGTCGCCATGCCGCTCGCGCGCGGCACGATCACGGTGAGCGGACCGGGCCAGAACTCGTCCATCAGGCGCGCTGCGATCGGCGGGATGCGTGCCGCGAACGGGACCGCGGCGGCGCGATCGACCACGTGCACGATCAGCGGATGGCCGCGCGGCCTCCCTTTGGCGGCGAAGATCTTGTCGACCGCCGCGTCGTTGTCGGCGCGTGCCCCGAGTCCGTAGACCGTCTCGGTCGCGAACGCCACCAGCTCACCGGCAGCGAGGCGCACTGCGGCGCTCTCGATCGCCGCCGGATCGTGGCCGTCCAGGCGCATCGGTCACCAGGCTCCGATGCCAAGAACCGTGGCGGCCCGACGCGCCACCGCATCGACCGCCGCCGGACTCGCGCCGGTCACCGTCAGGTGCCCCATCTTGCGGCCGCGGCGCGCCTCGGCCTTGCCGTACAGATGCAGGTGCACGCCCGGCAGCGCCAGCAAGCGGGCCCAGTCGGGCTCGACCGCGCGATCGCCGTCGGCGAACCACAAGTCGCCGAGCAGGTTGAGCATCAAGGCCGGCGAGTGCAGCCGCGGTGTGACCAGGGGCGCGCCTGCCAGCGCGCGGACCTGCAGCTCGAACTGCGAGACGTCGCAGGCGTCGATGCTGTAGTGACCGGAGTTGTGCGGCCGCGGCGCCATCTCGTTGGCGACGAGGCTGCCGTCGTCGAGCAGGAAAAACTCGACGCAAAGCACACCGACATAGCCGATCGATGCGGCGACGCGCCGGGCCGCATCGACGGCCGCCGCGGCGACCGCCGGAGCCACATCGGGCGCCGGCACGCGGGTGACCGCGAGGATGCCGTCGCGGTGCAGGTTCTGCTGCACCGGCAACACGACGCTGACGCCATCCAGACCGCGGGCGACGATGACGCTGAGCTCGGCAGCGAGCGGCAGCATCCGCTCGAGCACACAAGTGACGCCGCCAAGGCGCTCCCAGGCCGCAGTGAGCTCGGCTCGGTCGGCGACCCGCGCCTGCCCCTTGCCGTCGTAACCGAGGCGCGCGGTCTTCAGGATACCGGGCAGCAAGGCCGCCGCGTCAAGCGCCGCAATCTGCTCGGCGCGCTCGATGACGACGTGCGGCGCGCACGTGACGTCGCAGCGGACAAAATGGGCCTTCTCGGCAGCGCGGTCCTGGCACACGGCGACCGCATCGCCCGACGGAGCGACCCGGCGTCGGCGGGCGAGCGTTGTCAGCGCTTCGGCTGGCACGTTCTCGAACTCGGTCGTGACGGCATCCGCGCCGTCGGCCATCTCGGCGAGCCCAGCGGCGTCGAGGTACGCGGCCCGGATGTGGCGATGCGCAATCAGGCCGGCCGGGCTGTCGGCGTCGGGATCGAGCACCGCCGTGCGATAGCCCATGCTTTGCGCCGCTTGCACGAACATGCGGCCGAGCTGACCGCCGCCGACAACGCCCAGGGTCGCCCCCGGCGGCAGGAAGCCGGCCGCGGTCGAGACCTCGTGCGCGCGTTCGGTCGCGATTGACGAGCCTGGCCGGATCGAGCCCATCGGAAAAACGGCGCCCGTCCCCCGACCGCTCACTTGAGCGCTGCGGTCATCGCCCGCGCAGCGTCGGTCTGACGCGCCCGGTACGTCTCAAGCCGCAGGCGAAGATCGGCGTTCTCGTTGGCCAGCATTGCGACCGCGAACAGCGCGGCATTGGCGGCGCCGCCGGGACCGATTGCGAATGTTGCAACCGGGATGCCCTTCGGCATCTGCACGATCGAATGGAGCGAGTCGACGCCTTGCAGGTGCTTGCTCGCGACCGGTACGCCCAGCACCGGTACCACGGTCTTCGCGGCGAGCATGCCGGGCAGGTGGGCCGCGCCGCCGGCGCCGGCGATGATCGCCTTCAGTCCGCGTTTCGCCGCGCCCTCCGCATAGGCGAACATCTCGTCGGGCATCCGGTGAGCCGAGACGACCCGCGCTTCGTGCGGAATGCCGAACTCGGCGAGAATCTCGGTCGCGGGGCGCAAGGTTTCCCAGTCGCTGCTGGAGCCCATCACCACGCCCACGACCACGGCGGCGTTGCTCAAAGCGCGCTCCCGGTGCAAAAAAGATGGTCCTTGAATTGTAGGTGTCGCGGTGCAATCTCCACGGCGACGCCGCCTCGTCTTCCGGAACCCTGAACCATGCTGGACATCACCCATCAGAACTTCGAAGCCGAGCTGATCAACGCCTCGATGCAGGCGCCGGTTCTGCTCGACATCTGGGCGCCGTGGTGCGGCCCGTGCAAGACGCTCGGACCGGTCCTCGAGAAGCTCGAGACGACCTACGCGGGTCGCTTCTCGCTCGGCAAGCTGAACGCCGATGAGCAGCCCGAGATCGCCTCGCAGCTCTCGCAGATGTTCGGCGTGCGCAGCATTCCGTTCTGCGTGCTGTTCAAGGGCGGCCAGCCGGTCGACGGCTTCGTCGGCGCGCTACCGGAGGCCGAGGTCCGCAAGTTCCTCGACAAGCACGTGCCGAGTGCCGAGGAGATGGCCGCCGAGGAGGACGCGCTCGAGGCCGAGGAGCTGATGGCCGAGGGCGACACCGCGAGCGCGCTCGAGAAGCTGCAGGCCGCGGTCGCGACGAACCCGGCAAACGACGGTGCGCGCTACGACTACCTGCGGGCGCTCCTGAACGCCGGCGACCTCGACAGCGCGCGCCGGGTCTACGAGCCGGTCGCCTCGAAAGTGATGCTCGACGCGCGGCTGGCCGCGATCGGCCACTGGATCGCGGCAGGCGAGGCCGCGCCGAAGGCTCGCCCGGTCGACACGCTGGAGGCGGCTCTCGCCGCCAACAAGCGCGACTTCGATGCCCGCTTCGAGCTGGCGCAGCGCCACTTCGCGGCGCGCCGCTTCACGCAGGCGATGGACGAATTGCTCGAGATCGTGATGCGCGACAAGACCTGGCGCGACGAGATCGCGCGCAAGACCTATGTCGCGATCCTCGAGGTGATGACGCAGGCCGTGCCGGCCAAGAAGGCGGAGGCGGCCCCGAAAGGCGCGCTCGAAGTCGCCGGCAAGATGGTGACGAACCCGTCGGATCCGGTCGTCGACGCCTATCGGCGCAAGCTCAGCATGGCGCTGTTCTGATCCGCGCGAAATCGGCGTCGTTCGTTCGAACGGATCCGATTCGAGCTGGCAGATCAAGCGGCACGATCTGCCGCGCGGTGCTTCAGCCCGGCGCCAGCAGCCGGTCGAGCGCTTCCCGATAGCGCGCCGCGGTCGCGGTGACCACGTCCGGCGGCAACGACGGCGCCGGTGCCTTCTTGTTCCACGGCTTGCCATCGACGCTGACGCGCTCGAGCCAGTCGCGCACGAACTGCTTGTCGTAGCTCGCCGGGTTCTCGCCTTCGACATGGCCTTCGACCGGCCAGAACCGCGATGAGTCCGGCGTCAGTACCTCGTCCATCAAGGTCAGCGTGCCGTTGGCGTCGAGCCCGAACTCGAACTTGGTGTCGGCGATGATGATGCCCTTCGCCAGCGCCTTTTCCGCCGCGGCCCGGTAGAGCGCGATCGAGATCGTGCGGACGCGTTCAGCAATCTCGGCGCCGACGATCCCACTCATCGTCGCGAAGTCGATGTTCTCGTCGTGATCGCCCATCGCCGCCTTGGTCGCCGGCGTGAAGATCGGCTCAGGCAGCTTCGACGCGAGGCGCAGCCCGGCCGGCAGCGCCTCGCCGCAGACCGTGCCGCCGGCCTGGTATTCCTTCCAGCCGCTCCCGGCCAGGTAGCCTCGTACCACCGCCTCCACCGGCAACGGCTTCAACCGCTTGACCAGCATCGACCGACCGCGGATCTGGGACCGCTCGTCGGCGCTGACGACGCTCTGCGGGTCGTCGCCGGTCAGATGGTTCGGCACCACGCCGGCGAGATGATGGAACCAGAACAGCGCCATCTCGGTGAGGAGGCGCCCCTTGCCCGGGATCGGCTCGCCCATCACGACGTCGAACGCGCTGAGGCGATCGGTCGCAACCATCAGCATGCGGTCGCTGCCGACCGCATAGTTGTCGCGCACCTTGCCGCGCGCGAGCAGCGGCAGGCTGTGCAGACGGCTTTCCAGCAGCGCGGGCTCGCCCGCGCCGGCGGCGCCGCTCAAACGACCTGCTGCGCCAGCTGGCCGCCGGCGTAGCGCTTGGCGACTTCGGTCAGGGTCTGCGCCTTGATCTTTGCGGCCTGGCCTTCGCAGCCGAACTGCAGGTAGCGTTGCCGGCAGATGCCCTTCGCGGCTTCGCGCGCCGGCTTCAGGTAGTCGCGCGGATCGAACTTGTCGGGGTTCTCGGCCAGGTACTTGCGGATCGCGCCGGTCATCGCCAGGCGCACGTCGGTGTCGATGTTGATCTTGCGGACGCCGTGCTTGATCGCTTCCTGGATCTCCTCGACCGGCACGCCGTAGGTCTCCTTCATCTTGCCGCCGTACTCGCGGATCTGCGCGAGCAGGTCCTGCGGCACGCTCGAAGAGCCGTGCATCACCAGGTGGGTGTTCGGGATGCGCCGATGGATCTCCTTGATGCGGTCGATCGCGAGGATGTCGCCGGTGGGCTTGCGGGTGAACTTGTAGGCGCCGTGGCTGGTGCCGATCGCGATCGCCAGCGCGTCGAGCTGCGTGCGCTTGACGAAGTCGGCGGCCTGCTCCGGGTCGGTCAGCAATTGCTCGCGCGTCATCGTCGACTCGGTGCCGTGGCCGTCTTCCTTGTCGCCGCGCATCGTCTCGAGCGAGCCGAGGCAGCCGAGCTCGCCTTCGACGGTGACGCCGCGTGCGTGGGCCAGATCGACGACCTTCTTCGTGACGTCGACGTTGTAGTCGTAGCTCGCGATCGTCTTGCCGTCGGCTTCGAGCGAGCCGTCCATCATCACCGAGC
>JBDSAB010000409.1:0-4813 GCA_039922395.1 Caldimonas sp. | reverse complement strand
GGCAAGAGACCACGGTGAAGGTGGCGAAGTTGAACCGTGCGTTGCGCGGCTGGGCGAACTACTTCCAAGTGGGGACCGTCAGCCAGGCACATCGTGCGCTCGACAACTACACCGCACCGCGGTTGCGCCGGTGGCTGCGCAACAAGTACAAGGTCAGACGACGTCGGGGCGGGAGCTATCCACTCCAGCACCTATACGAGCACTTCGGGCTCGTGCGACTGACCAATCTGAAGCACGGCGGGTCGTGGGCGAAGGTGTGATGTCTTGTCCGAGAGCCGGATGCGGGAAATCTGCACGTCCGGTTCGATGAGCGGGATGTGGAAACGGAGCTACGGCGAGGGACTTGGCCGGTGCCGCTTAGACGGTGATGACCAACGAACTTGACTGCTGCCACCGCGCCACATCTCGACTCTACCGAAAGCAGAGATCTGGTAGTGAGACAGACGTACCACCTGCGGACGACTCGCCCGTCGCTCTTCGTAGACATGAAAAGGCCGGTCAAATGCCGATTTCGACACCAGCGGAAGTTCGTTGAGCGATGAGCCTGCCATCTAGGCCGCTGCCCGAGTAACCCCGCTCTGGCCGGTCCGACCGACCACTCGCCGATTGGCGCATGCCGATCGACGCGGTCCGTGCCAAGCTTGACGAAGCCAAGCGGGTTGTTCGACCCACACCCCCGTTACGAGCCCGAATCCTGTTCCCGCAAGAGTTTCCATATTCGGGTTCGCAGCTCCATGAAGCTGACCAGGTCCATAACGTCCTCGATGCGCTTGTGCGCCGTCCAGTCTTCGGATTGACGCGTGCTGCGGATGTCGATGTCTGCGACGATTTCGCCCCCGTTTCGGCCCATGACGATCACGCGGTCCGACAGGTACACCGCTTCCTCCACCGCATGGGTGATGAAGAGCACAGTACGCCGGCTGGCGCTGCAGATGCGCAAAAGTTCTTCTTGCATCACGGTCCGGGTTTGCGCGTCTAGCGCTCCAAAGGGCTCGTCCATCAGCAGCACCTCCGGATCAAGGGCATAACTGCGCGCGATCGCAACGCGTTGCTGCATCCCTCCCGAGAGTTGATGCGGATACGCGTCGCCTCTCCCCTCCAGGTTCATCAGCGCGAGATAGTGGACGACGCGTTCGGTCCGCTCGGCCGCCGGCATTCCCTTGCAACGAAGCCCGAACTCGATGTTCTGCGAGACCGTCTTCCACGGAAAAAGTGCGAACTGCTGGAATACGACGGCGCGGTCGGGACCCGGCCCCTGTACGATGCGGCCGCCCACGGACACTTCGCCTGACGTTGGCTGATCGAGGCCCGCGGCCAGACGCAGCATCGTGGTCTTTCCGCATCCGGAAGGACCAACGATCGACACGAACTCCTGGGCGTCGACGTGCAGCTCAATGTCTTTTAGGACAGCGTGCGAAACAGACCCGCGGTTAAACACGCGTCCAATATGGCTGAAACGGATGTCACTCATGGTGGCGCCTCAGGTTCCAGAGGCCAGGGGTCAGGCACTCGAGCGGGGAATGATCGTGAAGCCGAGGTCGCGCACGGGCTGGATCACGCGCTCCTTGCGCAGCTTCTGCAAGAGAAGCGTCGCGGCTACCTGCCCGATCTCTCGTTGCGGGACGTGTACGCTCGTGAGCGCTGGCGTGACGGCTTGGCCAAGCTCGGTGTCGTCGAACCCGGCAATCGCGACGTCTTGCGGCACAGCAAGTCGGATGCGGGACGCTTCGAGCACGAAGCCGGCAGCAATGATGTCGCTGGCGATGAAGATCGCCTGAGGACGACTTCGGCTGTTCCGCGCTGCCTTGATCTCCCGGGCGAGCGCTGCCCCGCTGACCAACTCCATTGGAGCGGAGCGGACCCAGGCCTCGTCGACCAGCAGCGAGGCCTCCGACAGGGCCTGCCTGAAGCCCTGCTCGCGGGCCTGAGTGCGATCGTTGTCGGTCTGCGTGCCCCCGTGATATGCGAGGCGCTGATGGCCCTTGCCAATCAAGTAGCGGGTCATCGCAAGACCCGCTTCGAAGTTGGAGAAGCCGACGGCCATGTCGATCGCCTTCGGTCCAATATTCCAGGTCTCGATCACCGGGATGCCCGCAGTGCGAAGCAACGTGCGCGTGCCAGCGGTATGAGTGAAGCCGGTCAACACGACGGCATCCGGCTTGTACCCGAGCAGCGTCCGGATCAGCCGTTCCTCGCGCTCGGCAGAGTAGCCGCTGTGGGCGATCGTCAGCGCGTAACCGGCCGCCTCCAGCACGTCGTTCAGGCCGTTGATGGTCTCCGAGAAGACCGAATTCGCGACGTTCGGGACCAGCAGCGCGATGAGCTTGCTGCCTCGCTTCGACAATGCACTCGCGGTGAAGTTGGGGACGTAGCCGAGTTCCAACGCGGCCCGCTGCACCGCCTCGCGCGTTTCGGTCGTGACTGACGCGTGGTTGGCCAATGCGCGCGAGACCGTGATCGGGGACACGCCGGCACGCTGCCCGACGTCCCGCATCGTCATGGTTCGATGCGGCGGCTTCAAAAGTCGAACCCGGTTCGAATGACCTGCATGAACTCTTTGGCCACCCGGTCGCCGTCCGAAAAGCGCTCCTGCCAGACGGCGAGCGCATTGGCATGATCTGACGCGAGGTGCTGACGGGAGAACGCCTCGACGCCGACGATTCCGTTATATCCAGCGCCTGCCGCCTGCCGGCACCAGTTGACCAGGTCGAGACTGCCTTCGAAGGCCGGCCCCCGATGGCTCTGGTCAAGTTCGAAGTACGCGAGTCGGGGCGTCGCGGCGGCAATGGCTTCGAACGGATGCGCCTCGTCGATGCTCATGTGGAACGTGTCAAGGTGCAGAAACACGTTGGGGTGTGCGATCGCGTCGAGGAAGGCCAGGCCTCGCGACGTGTTGTACAGCAGCGGTGTCTCGTAGCGGTTCACAACTTCAAGTGCCAGTCGGACGCCCGCTACCCCGGCCTTCTCGCCGACGCCTCGTAGCGTCTCGGCGGCGCGCTCGAACGCATCGTCGGTCAAAGGTTTGGCGGCCTTGCCGAGAGGGCCGTAAAGGACGCCGCCGATCTGCGTCGAGCCCATGTCGCGCGCCAGCGCAATCGCCTTGATGAGATGGGCGGCACCGCGCTCGCGCACCACTGGGTCGGCGGAGCCAATATCCCGATCGGGCGCGAGACCACAGGTGTTGAGCGGCGCGATGCCGCGTTGCTCGAACTTCCGGGCCAGCGCCTCGGGTTCGATGTCCTCGAACCGCCGCAGCGGAATCACGACATGGTCGTAGCCGATGCGGGCCGCCGCATCAAGGGTCGGACCGATGGCTGCTGGAGTCCAGTCCGGTCCCCAGACCGCTGCGTGGATCGCTGTGCGCACCTTCACGAGCCTGCCTGATTCGGGCTCACAAAGAGGGAGCGGACGACCTCGAGTTCAGAAGCGGGCCTGGACGCTCCGATTGCCTCACCGGGGTCCCCGCGGATCGTGTAACCCCCGTCGATCGCGATCACCGCGCCGGTGATGAAGCCGGAGGCTGGCAGGGCGAGAAAAGAGATCAGGTGTGCGACTTCCTCGGGAAGGCCCCAGCGGCCGGCCGGGGCCCGGTCGGCATAGGTGGCGTAGTCGAGCAGGCCTGCGTCGAGCCGGGCCTGCAGCGTCTCGGTGAGGATGTAGCCGGGTGCCACCGCGTTGACCGTCACGCCAGCCCGCCCAACCTCGACGGCAAGTGACCGGGTGAAGCCGTTGATAGCGCTTTTCGCGATCGCGTAGCCGCTGCGAAATGGCAGGCCCAGCGTTCCGAGCACAGACGAAATGTTGATGATCCGGCCGAAGCCGCGTTCGGTCATCCCAGGCAGGACCGCTTGCGTGCAAAGGTAGGCCCCTCGGACGTGTACCGAGAGCATCTGCTCGACGTCGGCGATCGCCATCTGGCTGACCGGTGCCAGGCGCGGCGTCATGATGCCGGCGCAGTTGACGAGGATGTCGATCTTGCCCAATCGGGCCCGGCACGCCTCGATCGCCACGGAGGTCGCCTGCTGGTCCGCGACATCCGTGCCGGCTGAAACGGTCACGACGCCGAACCGGCGGGCGAGACGTCCGGCTGCCGCTTCCGCCTCCTCGGCGTGTCGATCGAGCAGGGCGACCGCCGCACCCCGGCGCGCGCACTCGGCGGCGGTAGCGAACCCGATACCTTGTGCGCCCCCGGTGACGAGGCAGGTGAGCCCGTCCAGGCTGTCGATGGTGTTCATTCAGGAATGGACGGTGCCGCCGTCGACGTTGATGATTTGTCCGTTTACGTAGCTTGATGCGGGGCCGCACAGGAACTCGATGACCGTCGCGACTTCACGCGGCTGGGCGAAGCGCCGTATGGGGATCTCGTTCATCAGCTTCTCTTGGCGTTCCGCGATCAGCTGGGTCGTCATCGGGGTCAGGACGATGCCCGGTGCAACCGCATTCACGTGGACCGTTGGCGCAAAGCGGCGTGTCATGGCTCGCACCATCCCGGCGATCGCGCCCTTCGCGGCCGAGTAGGCGATGCGGTCCAGGCCGCCGCGACGAAAGGCGAGCGAACACGCGAATACGAGACGCGAGGGCAATTCAGCCGTCCCGGAATGATGCTGGTGGAAGGCCCGCGCGAGCTGATAGCCGTTGCGCACATTTGCCGCCATCGTCTCGTCGAACAGCGACAGATCTCCGAGGTCGTCGCGATCCGGTAGAGAGATACCGGCCAGGTGCACGATCGCATAGGGCATGGGTCCGCTCTCGAGCGCCGTCATGCACTCGCCCAGGTCGGCGAGGCCGTTGACGCGGGTCTCCAGCCGGGCTT
>JBDSAB010000408.1:0-4333 GCA_039922395.1 Caldimonas sp. | reverse complement strand
GTGCCGAGCGTCCTGATCGCCTCGCCCGGCTGCCTGGTCTATCCGAACCTGGTCTACAAGCCGAACGGCAAGGAGTGGGGGCAGAACTGCTCCGACATTGCCAAGAAGGGTGTGGCGTACGCGAAGGAGTCGAAGGACATCGACACGATCGTCGTCTCGCTCGTCCGCAAGGGCGACAACCCGACCAAGCCGACCCTATTCCACGCCGGTGATGCGCGATTGAGCGAGCTCGAGGTACTGAGCTCGGGCACCGACCACCTGATCGGCGAGCTGCTGAGCTCCGGCAAGACCGTGATCTACGTCGTCGATGTTCCCTACTTCCGTGATACGCCCGAGAGCTGCCAGAGCAAGTTCGTGGTGTCGAAGACCGATCAGTGCGTCTTCAACAAGGCCGACATGAATGCGCCGTTCAAGGCCTATTTCGACGTGCTGAGCCGGATCAAGGCGCGCTACCCGAAGCTGAAGATCCTGAACGCCGAAGACATGCTGTGCCAGAAGGACACCTGTGCGCAGCACGACGGCAAGCAGTACTTCTACGTCGACAAGGACCATCTGAGCGTCTACGGCTCGGAGCGGGTTCTGTCGGGGCTGTTCGAACAGTTCCCGTTGAACTGATCTCGCTGCGGCGACGGACCGTCGTCGCGACGCGTTCGGGCTGAAGAAGGCGATGCCGCCAAGACGGGCGATTCATTCGCCTGTCATTCGCCTGTCATCGACCGCGCGGACCCTCTCAACATCCGGGAGGACGCGCCATGGAACGATTGCCGACACCTGTCTTGACATCACGAGCCCGCCATTGCCTTCAGTGGGACGACCCCGAGCTGGACCGCGTCCACCAGGCGTTGCTGTCGACGATCGACGGTCTCCGCAACGTGATCCAACTGGAGAGCGTCGCCAAGGCGATGGGGCTGCCCGATCGAACGCTGGCCGATTTGCGTTCGCAGGGCCTCGTCAATTGGGAGAGTGCCGGCGAGCGACCGAGTTAGCGGCAAGCATGCGCGCCCGTCAGATCCCACGAGCCGCCTGGGCGAAGGCGCCGTCGTCGAATGCGGTGTTGAATGTGGCCGCGTCGTCGCGCGCCTTCTGCGCGCAGGCCTCGGCGTCGTCGAGCAGCGGCTCGCGCCAATTCTTCGTGCGGCTGAACTCGATCAGCTTGTCGGCGATCGCCGACCCTTCGCGCCCGGCGCTGCGCAGCTGCGCCCAGGCGACGAGCTGGCCGAGCGTGCCGAGCGCCTGCTCGAGCTCGGAGTCCACTTTCTTGACACCCTTCAGCGAGATCCGATCGGCCGAAGGCTGGAGGCTCCGCAGCACGAACGCGGTTTCGTCGAGCAGCACCGGCTGCAGGAACGCAGGCGGAACGGCCTGCAGCCGGTTCTGCAGCGCGACCACGCGATGGGCCTCGGTCAGCCAGCGCGGTTGCCGCTTCAACTCGCCGGCCAGCGACGACGGCCGCGCCTGCTTGAGGTCGAGCAGGGCGTTGCCGTCGCGCGAACCGCCGCGCACCAGCAGCACGTAGCGGTCGACGCCGAGGCTGCCGAGGCCGCTGACGCGCTGGGCCACGTCGAGCAGGTGGAACATCGCAGGGTCGTCCTGCGCCTTCGCGAACGACTCCATGAAGGCGGTCACCGCCTTGCGCTGCGCCGCAGTCACCGGCAGCGCCTTGTCCTTGTCGAGCCGCAGCACGCGCTTGCGGCCGCGCATCTCGGTCCGTTCGTCGACCAGCTTGCCGTGCGCTTCCTTGCGCAGCCCGTCGAGCAGCGTGCGCACCAGGCCCTGGGCGATCTCGCGCTCGACCCAGTAAGCCTTGCCACCGGCCAGCGCAGATGCATAGGCCTGCACGAAGATTTCGCACAGACGACGTGCCTTCGCACGCTTCATCTCGAACTTGTCGCCGGCGACGTGGATGCTCGCCAGCATCCGCACCAGCTCCCAATTGGTCGGCGCGAGCGCGGCTTGGTCGAAGTCGGTGATGTCGAAGTGGGCCAGGCCGTTGGCGGCGCAATAGCCGCCGAAGTTCTCGAGATGGAGGTCGCCGCAGGTCCAGACCCGCGGCGTCGAGCGCGTCAGCCGGTCGCGCCCGAGGCGCTCATGGAACAGGTGTGCGGTGCCGCGGAAGAACGCGAAACCGCTCTCCCGCATGTTGGCGTACTTGACCTGCAACAGCTCCGCATTGCGCCCCGCGTCGAACGCCCTGATGCGCTGGATGACATCCATGTCCCTCCCTCCCCGGCCGCAAGGAGCCCGTTGTTGCTTGTGTGGCGTCGCGGCCGGCGACAGCGGGGCGCGGTTCGTGGTGGGCAGGCGGCAGCCGATTCTCGCGCAGGTTCGGGGAACGCCCGTCGAGCCGTCGCGGGCAGGGTGCCGGCGACGGTCCGCTGCCCGCCTTCGTGCGCCTGACATCAAGTTGTCACCGCGCCCGCGAACACTGACGAGGTCGAGGCGGCGGTCGTTGCACCGACCAGCGGCTCTCGTCACCCAGACCCATCCGAAAGGGAAACCCATGAAGCAAGTCGAGTACTGGCGCTGGCGCTATCGCGACCGGAAAACCGGACAGATCGTCCGGACGATGTTCCAGATGACGGCCGCCGAGGCGCGCCGCTACCCCGGGGCCGAACCGATCGACGGCACGATGTTGCTGCGCGACGTCGAGGACGACTTCCGCGACACCCTGCCCACGGTTCGCGAGCGGGCATTGCACGATTGAGCCGAAGTCGACTTTTCGCGCCCGTTTTTCGAGCCCTCGAGGCCGCTCCGGCGGCCCTTCGATGGCCTTTTCAAATGTGACAGATTGATGACGACGCCCGGGCAGAAGGCATTTTTGCCCGATCGGCGCCAGCGTCACGGTTCTGTCACATACCGTCCCTAGAGTGCTGGCATCGGGCACATCGCTGCTCTACGCAAAAGGCTGAACACACATGAAGACATCCCTGCTTCGATGGTCCATCGCTCCTGCCCTGGTGGCCGGCTCCCTGTCCGCTGCAGTGGCGCAAGACATGACCGGTGCCGGCGCCACTTTTCCGGCGCCGATCTATGCCAAGTGGGCCGATGCCTACAACAAGGCGACCGGTGCGCGCCTGAACTACCAGTCGGTCGGCTCGGGCGCCGGCATCCAGCAGATCCGTGCGAAGACGGTCGACTTCGGCGCCACGGACATGCCGCTGACCGACGAGGCGCTCGCCAAGGACGGCCTGATCCAGTTCCCGACCGTGATCGGCGGTGTGGTTCCTGTCGTCAACATCGCCGGCGTCGCGCCCGGCCAACTGCGCCTGACCGGCCAGGTGCTCGGCGACATCTACCTCGGCAAGATCACGAAGTGGAACGACGCCGCGGTCACTGCGCTGAACCCGGGCGTCACGCTGCCCGATGCGGCGATCTCGCCGGTGCGCCGGGCCGACGGCTCCGGCACCACCTTCATCTTCACGAACTATCTGTCGAAGGTGAACCCGGACTGGAAGGCGAAGGTCGGCGAAGGCACCGCGGTCAACTGGCCGACCGGTGCTGGCGGCAAGGGCAACGAGGGCGTCTCCGCGTTCGTGCAGCGCTTGCCGAACTCGATCGGCTACGTCGAATACGCGTATGCCAAGCAGAACAAGATGTCGTTCACGCTGCTGAAGAACAAGGACGGCAACTTCGTCCCGCCGGATGCCGACAACTTCAAGGCTGCGGCGGCCGGCGCCGAGTGGAACAAGACCTTCTTCCAGATCCTGACCGATCTGCCCGGCAAGGACAGCTGGCCGATCAGCGGCGCGACCTTCATCCTGATGCACAAGGTGCCGGAGAAGCCCGCGAATTCGGCGAACTCGCTGAAGTTCTTCGACTGGGCCTACACCAACGGCGACAAGATGGCCGACGACCTGGAGTACGTGCCGCTGCCGGCAGACGTCAAGACGCTGGTCCGCAAGGCCTGGACGACGAACCTCAAGGACGTCGCGCTCACGGCCAAGTAGGTCGAATGCAGCGGCGCGTCGTGCGGCGCGCCGCCCGTTGCTGTATCCATCGCGCCGAGGAGTTGCTGTGGCCGTGACTTTGCCCGTGACGCCCTTCGATTCGCCGGCGACGACGCTGCAGAGCCGTCCGCCCTCCGCGCTGCGGCGGTCGGCGACCTGGCCGGACACGCTTTTCTCCGTCCTGGCCCACGCTGCCGCGTTGCTGACGTTGGGCCTGCTGGCTGCGATCATCGTGGCCCTGTGCATTGGTGCTGCCCCCGCGATCCGCGAATACGGCCTCTCCTTCCTGACGAGAAGCGAGTGGGACCCGGTCCAGAACCGTTACGGCGGGCTGGTCATGATCTACGGCACGCTGATGACCTCGGCGATCGCGCTCCTGATCGCGG
>JBDSAB010000407.1:0-3418 GCA_039922395.1 Caldimonas sp. | reverse complement strand
GAGGACATCGTGGTCCAACGCCTGATGCCAGCCGACGCGCTGCGCGTGCGCGGCCGCCACAACGCCGCCAACGCGCTCGCCGCGCTGGCCCTGGCGACCGCGATCGGCTGCCCGCTGGCGCCGATGCTGCACGGGTTGCGCGAGTACGGCGGCGAGCCGCATCGGGTCGAGCACATCGCGACGCTCGACGGCGTCGACGCGTTCGATGACAGCAAGGGCACCAACGTCGGCGCAACGGTCGCTGCGCTGAACGGCCTCGGCGACGACAAGGCGCCGGCCAAGCTGGTCGTGATCCTCGGCGGCGACGGCAAGGGGCAGGACTTCGGGCCGCTGGTCGAGCCGGTGCGCCGCCATGTGCGTGCCGTCGCGACGATCGGCCGCGATGCGGCGGCGATCGAGGCGGTGCTGGCGCCGACCGGCGTCGCGCTCGAACGCCATGCGTCGCTCGAGGCGGCCACGCGCTGGTGCTTCGGCCAGGCGCGCGGCGGCGATGCGGTGCTGCTGAGCCCGGCCTGCGCCAGTCTCGACATGTTCCGCAACTACGCACACCGCGCCGAGGTCTTCGTCGCCGAGGTTCAGGCGATCGCGGCCGAGCACGGGGTCGTCGCATGAGCTACGACATGGCCGCTCCGAAGCGGACTCGCACAGACGTGCCGAGCATGGAGCCGACCCGATGAGCGCGCTCAGCGACACCGGCGAGCGCGCAGGCCCATTTGCCCGCCTCGCGGCGGCGCTGAGCCCGCGTGCGCTGGCCGCCGGCGCGCGCGGCCTGCTGCCGTCGCGCCAGGACGCCGAAGCGATCCCGGTGCGCGAATGGATCAGCGTCGACCATGGCCAGCCGGCGCGCCTGCTCGGCTTCGATCGCGCGCTGGTCTGGGTCGTCATCGCGATGCTCGCGCTCGGCCTCGTGATGGTCTACAGCGCCTCGGTCGCAATGCCCGACAACCCGAAGTTCGCACGCTACGTGCAGACCTACTTCCTGACCCGCCACGCCGTCTCGATCGCGATCGCGTTCATGGTCGGCCTGATCGTCGTGCAGGTGCCGGTCTCGTTCTGGGAGAAGGCGTCGCCGTGGATCTTCGTCGCGACCCTGCTGCTGCTGATCGTCGTGCTGCTGCCATTTGTCAGCAAGCCGGTCAACGGCGCGCGCCGCTGGATCCAGCTGCCGATGATGAACTTCCAGCCGTCCGAACTGGCGAAGGTCGCGATCGCGATGTACGCCGCCGGCTACATGGTGCGGCGGATGGACGTGAAGGAAAACTTCTTCCGCGCGGTGACGCCGATGGCGATCTCGATCGCGGTGGTCGGCCTTCTGCTGCTGGCCGAACCGGACATGGGCGCCTTCATGGTGATCGCGGCGATCGCGATGGGCATCCTCTTCCTCGGCGGGGTCAACGGCCGGATGTTCCTGCTGATCACCGGCGTGCTGATCGGGGCCTTCGTGCTGATGATCTCGACCTCGGAGTGGCGGCGCGAGCGCATCTTTGCCTACCTGAACCCGTGGGACGAGAAGTACACGCTCGGCAAGGCGTACCAGCTCTCGCACTCGCTGATCGCCTTCGGCCGCGGCGAGATCTTCGGCCAAGGGCTCGGCTCGAGCGTCGAGAAGCTGCATTACCTGCCGGAGGCGCACACCGACTTCCTGCTCGCGGTGATCGGCGAGGAGCTCGGCTTCGTCGGTGTTGCCTGCGTGATCGTCGCGTTCTTCTGGCTGGCACGTCGCCTCTTCCACATCGGCCGCCAGGCGGTCGCACTCGACCGGGTGTTCGCCGGCCTGTTCGCACAGGGTATCGGCATCTGGGTCGGCGGCCAGGCCTTCATCAACATGGGCGTGAACCTCGGCGTGCTGCCGACCAAGGGCCTGACGTTGCCGCTGATGAGCTACGGCGGCTCGGCGATCGTGATGAACGTGATCGCGCTGGCCATCGTGCTGCGCATCGATATCGAGAACCGAACCCTGATGCGCGGAGGGCGCGCATGAACGCACCGGCCGACACCGATCTGCGCTTCGAGGCCGCGCCACGCCACCTGGTCGTCGTCGCGGCCGGCACCGGCGGCCACGTGATCCCGGGGCTCGCGGTCGCCGCGAAGATGCAGGCGCGCGGCTGGAGCGTCAGCTGGCTCGGCACCACGCACGGCATGGAAAACCGCTTGGTCCCGCCGACCGGCATCCCGATGGACACGGTGCCGTTCTCGGGGCTGCGCGGCAAGGGCCTGCTGCACAGCGTCACCGGCGTCGTCAAGCTGTTCGGTGCGTTCGGGCGCTGCCTCGCGACCCTGCGCCGGCGCCATGCCGATGCGGTGCTGGCGATGGGCGGCTACCTGTCGTTCCCGGGCGGCGTCGCCGCGTGGCTGCTGCGCAAGCCGCTGATGCTGGTCAACGCCGATGCGGCGCTGCTGCTGAGCAATCGCGCGCTGCTGCCATTCGCCGAACGGGTGGCGTTCGGGTTCGACGGCGATGCAGCGCGCTGGACCAAGGACGCGATCGTCACCGGCAATCCGGTGCGGGCCGAGATCGAGACCCTGCCCGAGCCGGCCGAGCGCTTCGCCGGGCGTACCGGTCCGCTGCGGCTGCTCGTCGTCGGCGGCAGCCTCGGCGCCTCGGTGTTGAACGATTGCGTGCCGAAGGCGCTGGCGCTGATCGACGAGGCGTGGCGGCCCGACGTCACCCACCAGACCGGCCAAACGCATCACAAGCCGGTGCAGGCGGCCTACGCGAAGCTCGGCGTGCGCGCCGACGTGCTGCCGTTCGTCGACGACATGGCTGCGCGACTCGCATCCTGCGACCTCATCGTCTGCCGAGCCGGCGCGGTGACCGTCAGCGAGCTGTGCGCCGCCGGCGTGGCCGCGGTGCTCGTGCCGCTGGTCGTCAGTACGACCTCGCACCAGCGCGACAACGCCGAGTGGCTGGCGGGACGCGGCGCCGGCGTGCACTTGCCGCAGTCCGAGCTGTCGCCGCGCGGCCTTGCCGACCTGCTGAGCGGCATGACGCGCGACAAGCTGCTTGCGATGGCGACGAAGGCGCGCGCCCTCGCGAAGCCGAAGGCCGCCGCGCGCGTTGCCGACGAACTCGAGCGACTGGTGCCGGCATGAAGCACGCGGTCAAGCACATCCACTTCGTCGGCATCGGCGGTGCCGGCATGAGCGGGATCGCCGAGATCCTGCACAACCTTGGTTACACGGTTTCGGGCTCCGACCAGGCCTGCAACGCGACGACGCGGCGGCTCGCCTCCCTCGGCATCCGCATCGCCGAGGGCCACGACGCCGCGAACGTCGCCGGCGCCGAGGCGGTGGTCACGTCGACCGCGGTGAAGGGCGACAACCCCGAGGTGATGGCGGCGCGCGCCAAGCGCGTGCCGGTGGTGCCGCGCGCGGTGATGCTGGCCGAGCTGATGCGCCTGAAGCAGGGCATCGCGAT
>JBDSAB010000406.1:0-8614 GCA_039922395.1 Caldimonas sp. | reverse complement strand
GCGCGAGAACGAATTGCGCGAGGCGCTCGCGAAGGCTGGCGTCGACACGCTGGAGCTGGCGACCGACGACGACCTGCCGAGCGCCATCCTTCGCTTCGCCGATCTTCGCAAGCAGCGCAGCCGGCTCGCCAACTGGAGCGGGAAGACGAGTGCGGTGCCGGCCCACATCTCACAATGGAAAGCGAGCGCCGCATGAGCCCCCGCGCGGCCGTCCCGGAGGGGGCTCGCACCGCAGTGCGCAGCACGGAGGTTATCCAATGAGCGCCGGGAGCGGAAAGGGAATGCCATGCCGGCCACACCCTTGATGAATTTTCTGTGGCCCGAGATGCTGTGGTCGCTGCTGGCGATCCCGCTTCTGGTCCTGCTCTACGTCTGGCTGCTTCGGCGCCGCAAGAAGACCTCGCTGCGCTACGCCTCGCTGAGCCTGGTGCGCGAAGCGCTCGGTGCGCGGTCGGTGTGGCGGCGGCACATTCCGCCGACCCTGCTGCTCGTCGCCCTCGCCGCTCTGCTGCTGGCGACCGCGCGTCCGGCCGCCGTCATCACGCTGCCGTCGCAGTCGCAGACCGTCGTGCTGGCAATGGACGTGTCGGGCAGCATGCGGGCGACCGACGTGCAGCCGAACCGGCTGGTCGCGTCGCAGGAAGCCGCCAAGGCGTTCGTCGCCGAGCTGCCGCGCAACGTGCGCGTCGCGGTCGTCGCCTTCGCCGGCTCGGCCGCTGTCGTGCAGGCGCCGACCCTGAGCCGCGAGGACATCTACGCGTCGATCGACCGCTTCCAGCTGCAACGCGCGACGGCGATCGGCAGCGGCATCGTGCTGTCGCTGGCGACGATCTTTCCCGAAGCCGGCATCGATCTGTCGCAGATCACCGGCCAGCGCAATATGCCGCCGGCGCCGGGCGACAAGCCGAAGCAGCCGTTCACGCCGGTCGCGCCGGCCTCGTACAACTCGGCCGCGATCATCCTGCTGACCGACGGCCAGCGCACCACCGGCCCGGATCCGCTCGAGGCGGCCAAGATGGCGGCCGACCGCGGTGTCCGCGTCTACACGGTCGGCATTGGCACCAAGGACGGCGAAACCATTGCGTTCGAAGGCTGGTCGATGCGGGTGCGCCTCGACGAGGAAACGCTGAAGAGCATCGCCAATATCACCCGCGCCGACTACTTCTATGCCGGAACCGCGGCCGACCTGAAGAAGGTCTACCAGGGCCTCAGCACGCGGCTGGTCGTCGAGAAGCGCGAGACCGAGATCAGCGCCCTTTTCGCCGCGCTCGGCGCGCTGCTCGTCGTCACAGCGGCAGGCCTGTCGGTGTGGTGGTTCGGGCGCGTGGCCTAAGGTCGTCTGGATTCCGCAACGACGCGCCGTTGATCGGCCTCCCGTTCGTCGGGCGTCGAGATCGAATCGTGCGGATGTCACTCGGCAAATCCGCGATACACGACGTATCGATCTGTAGGAGGCGGGTCGCCGCTTACGCTTCCTGCATGGCGTCTTATCGACTCTTCAAATCGCCGGATGGCGAGCTGGTTCGCGTCACCGACGGCTTCTCGTGGCAGGCGTTCTTCGTCGGCTCGTTTCGCACGTTCGTCAAACGAAGCTGGCCGGTTCTCTGCCTGCTGCCGGTCGCGTACATCACCCTCGCTCCGAAGGACACGACGGTGACGAGCAGCTCCCGCTTGCTCGCGCTGCTGGTCGCCGGCTTCGCGGCGTACGTTGGCTACATGGTCCTCTGCGGGATCTACGGCAACCGCTGGCTCGTCAACTCGCTGCTGCGGCGCGGCTTCAAGCAGATCGGCGAAGACAAGCGCTGAGAACCATGTCGTTGCATCGCCGGCAGGGCCGCAGCTCGCGCTATTCGCGCGAGCCGGCCGAATCGCAGATCGGATCGGAACCGTAGTTCGACTCGGTGACCTGGCCGCCCTCGCTGATCGAGATCTGATACCAGACGCAATCGCCCGGGTAGTAGCGGTAGTTCCATACCTGCAGGCGCTGCCAGGGGACGTTGAAGACCTCGGCGGGCCGGCCGAGCCGCATCCTGACATCGGCAGCAGGAAGCCCGGGCACGATCGTCGCGAAGTTCTGCTCGGTCAGCACCTGCTCCGAGGACACCAGGCTGCCGGTCGCATCGAAATCGAGCATGTAGGTCTGCTTGCCGTGGGCACCGCGCGCGAACTCGAGCCGGGTTCCGCCACCCGGCAACGGGTATTCGCCGGTCGGGCCGAGGAACGAGGCGCGCGCCTCGGCGATCGATGTCCCAAGCGGCAGACCGCCGGGCGCGAGCGAGGCGCACGCACTGAGCGCAACCACCGCCAACGCCAGCGTGGCTCGAAGCCGCATCGAATGCATGCATCCTCCACAAGGGCTGTCCATCGAATGGGATCGTCGGAGTTCGGTGAAGTTCCCGCGCTCGCGATCGGCTCGACCCGGCTCCTAGAATGACTCGGCGTCCTCTTCGATGCCCTTCGCTCCCCAGGAGAATCGCCGATGGCAGCGGTGCACTTTCATCTCGAGAACCGGGTCGCCGTGATCACCGGCGGGGCGCAGGGAATCGGCGCGGCCTGCGCCAGGCGGTTCGCGCAGGACGGGGCCGCGGTTGCGGTCTGGGATGTCAACGACGAGCTCGGGCGCGCCCTTGCGCAGCAACTCGAGGCCAACGGCGCGCGTGCCCTCTACTGCCATTGCAACGTCAGCCGCAAGGACGAGGTCGACGCCGCGCTCGCCGCGACCCGCCAGGCGCTCGGCGCCGTCGATGCGCTCGTCAACAACGCCGGCATCTTCAAGGCCGCTGACTTCCTCGACATCACCGAGTCGGACTGGACCGCCGTCCTCGACGTCAACCTGAAAGGCGCGTTTCTGGTCGGGCAGGCGATCGGTCGGGCGATGAGCGCAGCCGGCGGCGGCACGATCGTCAACATGAGCTCGGTGAATGCCGTCATGGCGATCCCGAGCATCGCGAGCTACAACGCCAGCAAGGGCGGCATCAACCAGCTGACGCGCGTGATGGCGCTGGCGCTCGCCGAGCATGGCGTGCGCGTCAACGCCGTCGCGCCGGGAACGATCGCCACCGAGCTCGCGCGCGAGGCGGTGCTCGGCAGTGACGAGGCCCGGCGCCGCATCATGAGCCGCACGCCGATGAAGCGGCTCGGCGAGCCCGACGAGATCGCCGAGGTGTGCGCCTTCCTGACCAGCAGTGCAGCGAGCTACATGACCGGCTCGATCGTCTACGTCGACGGCGGCCGGCTCGCCCTGAACTACACGGTCGCGGCCTGAGCGCGGACGCGACGCACGCTGCACGAGAGAGGACGCCATGGATGCCGCCGAAACCACTCCATTGACCGGCGGCTGCCTGTGCGGCTCGGTCCGCTACGAAGCGCGCCCCGACGCGCGTGAGGGCTACTACTGCCATTGCCGGATGTGCCAGCTCGCGCTCGGCAACACGCGCGCCGCGTTCGTCAACCTGCGCAAGGACCAGGTCCTCTGGACCGGCGTGCCGCCGACACGCTACGCCTCGTCGAAGCTCGCGATGCGCGGCTTTTGCGGACAGTGCGGAACGCCGCTCACGTTCGAGTACCTGGCCTCGGACTATCTGGACCTGTCAGTCGGGAGCTTCGACGATCCATCGGCGCTGAAGCCGGTCTCCCACTTCGCGGTCGAGACCCGGGTCGCGGGGTGGCACGCGCCGGACGGCCTGCCGGAGCAGCGCTTCGACCAGAGCGAGCGCATCAACGAGCGCTGGCGAGATGCGTACGGCGAAGGGGTCGTACCCGGCGTCGAGGCGACGCGCAGCGGCGACTGACTGATACCGCAAGGCCAAGCCGACCGCGAGGCTGAATTCAGGCCGCGGCCGCTGCCGCCTTGGCCCGCGGCGATGCTTCACGGATCGGCAAGTGGATCAGCGCCGCGCCGATCGCCAGCACGATGTCGGCGTACCACATCCAGTTGTAGCTGCCGGTCCACTCGAATGCCCTGCCGCCGAAGTAGGCGCCGAGGAAGCCGCCGGCCTGGTGCGTCAGCATCACGACGCCGAACAAGGTGCCCATGTTCGCCGGGCCGAAGAACTTCGCGACGAGGCCTGCGGTCGGCGGCACGGTCGACAGGAAGGTCAGGCCCATCACCGCTGCGAAGACGAGCACGACGACCTCGGTCTTCGGTGCGAGCAGGAACAGCAGCACAGCCAGTCCGCGGGTGGCATAAATCAGCGACAGCAGCGACTTCATGCGCCAGCGGCCCATCGCCCAGCCGACGGTGAAGCTGCCCAAGATGTTGAACAGGCCGACGATCGCCAGCGCCCAGGCACCGACCGAGGGCGGCAGCTGGCACGCAGCGACCACGCCGGGCAGGTGCGTGGCAATGAAGGCGACGTGAAAGCCGCAGACGAAGAAGCCGGCACCGAGCAACCGGTAGCTTGGGTCGTGCAGCGCGCGTCGGATCGCCTCGCGGGTCGTCTCGGGCTTCTTGGTACCGGGCGCGGTGGCGGCGGCCGAGTGCCCGCGCAGGACCCATGCCGCCGGCAGCGCCAGCAGCGACAAGAGTGCCAGGCTCTGCATCGCCACGACCCAGCCGGCAACGGCGGTCAGTCCCTGCGCGATCGGTGCGAACACGAACTGGCCGAACGACCCGCCGGCGTTGACGAGGCCGGTCGCCATACCGCGCCGCTCCGGCGATACCAGCCGGGTCGTCGCCGCCATCAGCACGGAGACGCCCGCCATGCCGGCGCCGCCCGCGGCGAGCACCCCGATCGCGAGGATCAGGCCGGCAGTCGTCGTCATGAAGGGCACCAGCGCGGTACCGAGGGCGACGAGCAACACCCCGGCGACGATCACGCGGCCGGCCCCGTAGCGGTCGGCCACCATGCCGGCGAACGGCTGCGTCAATCCCCACCACAGCTGGCCGAACGCGAACGCGAGACTGATGCTGGCGAGGCCGAGCCCGGTCGACGTGTTCAGCGTGTTGAGGAAGAGGCCCATCGACTGCCGAGCGCCCATCGTCACGGCGAACGTGCCGCCGGCCGCCAGCAGCACGAGCCAGAACGCCGTCGATCGCCCGGCGACGAAGCCGCGCGCGCCCGCCTCAGCCATCGAGGCTCTCGGCCTCGGGCTCGAGCAGCTCGAGACATTCCTCGAGCAGATCGTGCAGGTGAACGACCTTCGCGTTGCCGAGCCGCGCATTGATGCCGAGCTGCGCCCGCTTCCATAAGCGACCCGCCTCGGCACGCTTGGCCCGGCCGACCGCGGTTGCGACGATTACCCGGCTGCGTCCATCGACGCCCGGCCCCAACTCAGCCCAGCCCAGCTTGAGGAGCGGCTTCAGGTTGCGCGTCAGTGTCGACGCGTCCATCGTCATCGCGCGGGCCAATACCCCGGGACTCACCGGCCCGAGTCGCTCGATGTGAGACAGCAGCGAATACTGCGTGGTCTTCAGTCCTGCCGGAGCGACGATGCGGTCGAAGTGCTGGCTCACGCGCCGGGTCAGCTGACGCAGCTTGAAATTGGTGCAGCCGGCCGGTAACGGCTCGGCAGCACCATCCGAAGGCTTGCGGTGCGCAACGGGACTGACCGGCAGGTTCATCGCTCAATTGTAGCTACAATTTTTGCATCAGCAACGTTCTGGAGCACAGCGATGTCATCGGACAGCACCCCTTCGGACCCGGCAACCGTGCTCGCTCAATGGCAGGCGAGGGCTGCGGAGCTGCTCGAGCGATCGAGCCAGGTCGGCGTCGCACGGCCCGCGCAGGTCGCCGGTCTGACGGGCCTCCAAGTGTTCGATGCGATGCTCGCCGGCGAGGTGCCGCGCGCGCCGATCACCGAGACCCTCGACTTCCTGCTGGTCGAGGCGGCCTTCGGACGTGCAGTGTTCCAGGGGCGCCCGCTGCTGCACCACTACAACCCGCTCGGCACCGTCCACGGCGGGTGGTTCGCGACCTTGCTCGACTCGGCAGTCGGCTGTGCGGTGCATACGACGTTGCCGGCCGGGAAGGCCTACACGACGGCAGAGCTCAAGATCAACATCGTGCGCCCGCTCACCGACAAGGTTCCGCTGGTCCGTGCGGTCGGCACGGTCATCCACGTCGGCGGCCGGATGGCAACGGCGGATGGCCGCCTGACCGGGCCGGACGGCAGGTTGTACGCTCACGCCTCAACCACCTGCTTCATCTTCGACACACCATGAAACTTCTGCACACGATGCTTCGGGTCGGCAACCTGCAACGCTCGATCGAGTTCTATACGAAGGTGATGGGCATGCAGCTGCTGCGGACGACAGAACGGCCGGAGCAGAAGTACTCGCTGGCGTTCGTCGGCTACGGCAGCAATCCCGACCACGCCGAGATCGAGCTGACCGAGAACCACGGGACCGACCACTACGAGCTGGGCACCGCCTACGGCCACATCGCGGTGGCCGTGCCCGACGCCTATGCGGCCTGCGACCGCATCCGGGCGAACGGCGGCGCCGTCACGCGCGAAGCCGGCCCGGTCAAAGGCGGTACGACCGTGATCGCGTTCGTGACCGATCCCGACGGCTACAAGATCGAGTTGATCGAGCGCAAAGGCGACTGACCGGCAGGCGGCACACCGCCGGCAGCGCGCCTGGAAGCGCGCCGGTGTGGCACTGGGTCTTCGCGACCGCAGCGTCAAGCCGGTCATCGCGTCGCGACCGCAAAGCGGTTGGCCGACATCAGAGCGTGCCGGATGGCAGACCGATGTGCGCCCAATCACCGATTCGTGACCGATTCGCGCTGGCGTAGGCGCCGCAGATGACTTGTCAGCCACCGGCTTGGCTCGGCCGTTGAAGCAGGCATGCGACATGCGAGCACTGCACTGTTGCGAACCGCAAACTTTTGCCCGCCGCTGATCAAAGCGTTCGCGCAAATCTGCGCTGCGCCGCGGCGTTTCCTTCTAGAGTTGCATCCATGACGTTCAGCCATCTGCTTCCCGGGAGTCGAGACCCGAGCAGCTTGCTGGCCGAGACGATGAAGACGTGGGACGGCCACGGCGACATCTGGGTCTTCGGCTACGCCTCGCTGATCTGGCGTCCCGAATTCGATGCCGCCGAACAGCGGCCGGCCACCGTGTACGGCTGGCATCGCGCGTTGCAGATGCGATCGCGCGTGAACCGCGGCACGCCCGAGCGACCCGGTCTCGTCTTCGCGCTGGTGCATGGCGGCTGCTGCCGCGGCATCGTCTACCGCATCCCCGAACAGGAGGTGCCGGTGCAGCTCGAGCGACTCTGGGCGCGCGAAATGCCGACCGGCATCTACGACCCCAAGTGGCTGTCCTGCCGAACCGCGCAGGGCCGCGTGAAGGCACTCGCCTTCACGCTGCACCGCAAGAGCCCGAGCCACACCGGACCGGTGCCCGACGCGCAGATGGTCGACATCCTGCGCACCGCAAACGGCCGCTACGGCAGCACCCTGCACTACCTGATGGAGACCGCGGCGTCGTTGAAGGGCTGCGGAATCCGCGACCGCGACGTCGAGCGCCTCGTTGCGCTCGCCCGCCGGCACGCCCTCACAACGTGAGTCGGCTCGCGGCCTGAGCGGCCGATCGCGCGTCGGCGCTGCGGTCGCCGCTGCGCAGCCGCTCCAGGTCAGCCTGGGTGTCGACATCGACCAGCACGCCGGCGTCCTCGACCTCGAGTCCGAACGCCGGATAGCGTGCCACCAGGCGGCGTGCGCCTTCATCACCGGTCAGCCGAACCAGCTCGGAATAGAGCTCGGCCGCAAAGCCGACCGGATGTCCGCGCCGTCCCTTGTGCTGTGCGTAGACGATCGGATGGTGCTCGAGCTGACGCGCGATCGCCTGCAACGTCGACGACTGCACCAGCGGCATGTCGCCGGGCAGGATCAGCCAGCCGGACGCATCGGGCGCTGCGCCGACACCGGCGGCGATCGAATAACCCATGCCGAGCGGCACCGCATCGTCGCTGCCGACCTCAGGCAGCACGACGACATCGCGCGCCGCGACGCTGCGCCGCGCGAGATCGGCGAACGGCTGGGTCGTGACGACGACAACCTCGAGATGGCTCGCAATCGCGTGTCGCAAGGTCGCGCCGAGCACCGTCGCGGCGCCCAGTCGTTGGGACAGCTTGTGGTCGCCCCCTTCGAAGCGGGAACCCTTGCCGGCCGCCAGCACGATCACCGCGGACTGCGTCTTCATCGAAGCCTCTTGCTGCTTCGCGAGCACTGCATGGCGCGGATCCCGACACGGTCGGAACACTGCGCGCTGATGCACCCTCGCTCGTCCCGAGGATGGAATCTGCAGTCGCTGAAAGGTAGTGGGAGCATTACCTAAGGCCTGACCCGTAAGGGCATGCGAGCCCTTGTCCTGCGTGCATTCCTATACTTGCCGAGATGGACGACATCGCGAACCTGCGCAAGAGCTACGAGCGGGCCGAGCTCAACGAGTCCGCGTCGGCGGAGGACCCGCTCGCGCAGTTTCGCCTCTGGCTCGATCAGGCGTTCGCGGCCAAGGTGCCGGAGCCGAACGCGATGACCTTGGCGACCGTCGGTGCGGACGGTCGCCCGTCGACGCGGATCGTCCTGATCAAGGGACTCGATGAGCGCGGCCTCGCCTGGTACACGAACTACGAGAGCCGCAAGGGTCGCGAGCTCGCGCTGCACCC
>JBDSAB010000405.1:0-6111 GCA_039922395.1 Caldimonas sp. | reverse complement strand
CCGCGCTGCGCGCGTTCGTCGACGCGATGATGCGGCTCGAGATCGCACCGACCCTGGCCGCCGACGGCCTTGATCCGGAGCGCTACCGCAGGCGGCTGCTCGAACGCTTCGCCAATCCGGCTCTGCGCCATCGCACGCTGCAGATCGCGATGGACGGCTCGCAGAAGCTGCCGCAGCGCATCCTCGACACGGTGCGTGACCGGCTCACATCGGGCGACTCGATCGAGCGCCTTGCGCTGGTCGTCGCGGCATGGATTCGCTTTCTGGACGGCGTTGACGAAGCTGGCCGGTCGCATGCGATCGAGGATCCGCTGCGCGACGCGCTCGCCGCGTTGCTGGCCGGCGCCGATCGCCAGAGTGCACAAGCCAGCGGCGGCAAGTCCGAAGCCGAGCGCGATCGGATCGCCTGCATCTGCGCGTTCGGGCCGGTCTTCGGCACGCTCGGCAGCGAGCGGCGCTTCATCGACGCTGTTGCGCATCAATCGACGCGGCTGAGGGAAGGCGGCGTGCGAAGCGCGCTCGCCGCCTTCGACTGACGCAAGGGACGAACGCGCCGCAGCGCGCCGCGGTCAGGCGTCGTCGCCCTTGAACTTGCGCAGCCCCTTGAAAATCAGCGGCGCGAACAAGGCAACGACCGCCAGCGCGATCAGGATCGCCGAACCGGGGTTCTTGAAGAACACCAGCGGATCGCCGAGGCTGATCTGCAGCGCGCGCCGGAACTGGAGCTCGGCCATCGGCCCGAGGATCAGGCCGACGATCATCGGCGCGACCGGATAGTCCCAGCAGCGCATCAGGTAGCCGATGATGCCGAACACGACCAGCATCAGCAGCTCGACCGTCGACGGGTTCGCAGCCAGGGTGCCCATGGCCGCGAACAGCAGGATGCCCGCATAGAGCCACGGCTGCGGCACGCTGAGCAGCTTGACCCAGAGGCCGACCAGCGGCAGGTTCAGCACCAGCAGCATCACGTTGCCGATGAAGAAGCTCGCGATCAGGCCCCAGACCAGGTCGGCGTTGTTGATGAACAGCAGCGGCCCCGGCACCAGGCCGTACTGCTGGAAACCGGCCAGCATCATCGCCGCGGTCGCCGAGGTCGGCAGGCCGAGCGCGAGCAGTGGTACCAGGGTGCCGGTCGCGGCCGCGTTGTTCGCGGCTTCCGGTCCGGCGACGCCTTCGATCGCGCCGTTGCCGAATTCCTCGGGCTTCACCGCGAGCTTGCGTTCGAGCGTGTACGACAGCAAGGTCGGCACCTCGGCCCCGCCGGCCGGCAGCGCGCCGATCGGAAAGCCGAGCGCGATGCCGCGCAGCCACGCCTTCCACGACCGCTTCCAGTCCTCGGCCGTCATCCACAGCGAACCGCGGACCGCTTCGATCTTTTCCTGGACCCCGGTGAAACGCGACGCGACATACAGCGTCTCGCCCATCGCGAACAGGCCGACCGCCAGCGTCGTGATCGAGATGCCGTCGAGCAGCGACGGCACGCCGTAGGCGAGGCGCGACTGGCCGGTCAGCTTGTCGATTCCGACGAGGCCGAGCGCGAGGCCGAGCGCCAGGCTCGTGATGCCGCGCAGCACCGAGTCGCCGAACGTCGCCGAGACCGTGATGAACGCGAGCACCATCAAGGCGAAGTAGTCCCACGGCCCGAAGCGGACCGCGAGCTCGACCAGCCACGGCGCGAGCAGCGCCAGGCCGATCGTCGCGACGGTGCCGGCGACGAACGAGCCGATCGCAGCGGTCGAGAGGGCCGGCCCGCCGCGGCCGTTGCGCGCCATCCGGTAGCCCTCGATCGCGGTCGCGATCGACGCCGCCTCGCCCGGCGTGTTGAGCAGGATCGCGGTCGTCGAGCTGCCGTACATGCCGCCGAAGTAGATGCCGGCGAACATGATGATCGAGCCGGTCGGGTCGAGCTTGAAGGTGATCGGCAGCAGCAGCGCGACGGTCAGCGATGGGCTGATGCCGGGCAGGATGCCGACCAAGGTGCCGAGCAGCACGCCGATGCCGGCGAACAGCAGGTTCATCGGCTGCATCGCAACCAGCACGCCATGCCCGAGCAGTTGAAGGGTTTCCATTGCGATGAACCTTCTTCAGCCGAGCAACAGGCGTTCGAGCGGACCGGCGGGCAGCGAGAGCGACAGCGCCTTCGTGAAGAACGCGTAGACCAGGAGTGCGAGGACCAACCCGATCAGCGGCGATTTCAGTCGCAGCGGCTGGCCGAACGCGGCCGCGGTGGCGGCGAACAGGCAGGTCGAGCCGAGCACGAAGCCGCCACCGAACTCGAGGATCAACATCATGCCGACGAGACCGCCGAGGACCCAGCCGAGCGCCGCGCGGTTGGCGCGTTCGGAGTCGGGGCGAGGCGCTTCGTGGGCCGATTCGGCGCGCCGGCGCCAGGCGGTGACAAGGTGCGCGGCGCCCAGAATCGCGAGCAGCACCGCCACGAGGCGCAAGCCGGCGCTCGGGCCGACGCCGACCGTCTGCGGTGGGGGCAGCCGGGCCGCTTCGAACCAAAGCGTCCCGGCGAGGACGAGCAGGAAGACGCCGATGCCGAACAGCGGTTGCCAGCGCGGCGCGCCGGCACCTTCGTCGCTCACTTGACGAGACCGATCGTGGTCAGCACCTCCTTGACGCGCGCCGTGTCCTCCTTCAGGAAGGCCGCGAACTGATCGGCGTTCAGGTAGGCGTCGTCCCAACCGCGTGCCTTCAGGATCTTGTGCCACTCGTCCGACTTGACCGCCTTGTCGACCGATGCCGAGAACGCCGCCTTCTGCGCCGCCGAAACGCCCGGGCCGGCGACGATGCCGCGCCAGTTGACGAGCTCGACGTTCATGCCCTGTTCCTTCAGGGTCGGCGTCTCGACGCCGGTCAGGCGCTTGCCGGTCGAGACCGCGAGTGCGCGCAGCTTGCCGGCCTTGATCTGGCTCTCGAATTCGTTGTAGCCGGAGATGCCGGCGGTGACCCGGCCACCGAGCATTTCGGCGAGGGCCTCGCCGCCGCCCGAGAACGGCACGTAATTCAGCTTCGCCGCATCGCCGCCGGCGGCCTTCGCGATGAGGCCGGCCAGGATGTGGTCGGCGCCGCCCGCGGAGCCACCGGCCCAGACGACCTTCGAAGTGTCGGCCTTCAATGCGGCGCCCAGATCGGCCATCGACTTGTGCGGCGAGTTTGCCGGCACCACGACGACCAGCGGGTCGCCGGTCAGGCGCGCGATCGGCGTGACGGTGCTGAGGTCGACCGGCGACTTGTTGGTCAGGATCGCGCCGACCATCGTGATGCCCATCACCATCATCGTGTTGCCGTCACCCTTCGCCGTATTGACGAACTGGGCCAGCCCGACGGTGCCGCCGGCACCGGGGACGTTGACGACCTGCACGTTCTTCGCTGCGCCGGTCGCATTCATGGCCTGCTGCAGCGAGCGCGATGCGCCGTCCCAGCCGCCGCCTGGCGCGGCAGGAGCAATGAGCTTCAGCTCGAGCGGGCTTTGCGCGAACGCGGGTGCGCCGATGCCGGTGGCCGCAGCCAGCAATGCGGCCGAGAATGTACGGCGACGAAGCGCCTGCGACGAGAACTGCATGATGTCTCCAGAGGATTGATTCGCGAGGCTGGATTTTGCAACGCCGCGCGGACGGCCGCTTCGATCTTCTGTGGCCTCGACGAACTTGCACTCATGGAAAACACCGACAGCTATGCACCGGGCTCGCTGACCGTCGACGGATCGACGTTCGCGGCGGTCGACCTGCCGGGCATCGGCGGCGCGCGCCTCGCGCAGTTGCCGGTCGTGCTGCGGCTGCTGCTCGAAAACGTCGTTCGCCACACGGCCGGCCCGGAGCGCGATGCCGCGGTCGCTGCGATCTTCGGCTGGCTCGAGCGCGGCACCAGCGAGGCCGAGATCGCGTTCCAGCCCGGCCGCGTGCTGATGCACGACACGACCAGCACGCCGGCGCTGGTCGACATCGCCGCGATGCGCGACGTGCTGGCCGAAGCCGGCGCCGACCCGTCGCTGCTGAACCCGGTGCTGCCGGTCGACGTCTCAGTCGACCATTCGCTCGCGGTCGAGGCGTTCGGCTCACGTGGCGCACTGGCCGAAAACCAGGCCCACGAGCTGCGCCGCAACCGCGAGCGCTACCGCTTCCTGCGCTGGGCCTCGAAGGCGCTGCGCGGTGTGCGCATCCATCCGCCGGGCACCGGCATCATGCACACGATCAACCTCGAGCAGCTCGCGACGGTCGTGACGACGCAGGTCCGCGACGGTGTTCAATGGGCCGTGCCGGACATGATGATCGGCACCGACAGCCACACGCCGATGATCAACGGCATCGGCGTGCTCGGCTGGGGCGTCGGCGGCCTCGAGGCGCAGACAGTGATGTTCGGGATGCCGACGATGCTGCGCATCCCCGACGTCGTCGGCGTGCATCTGAGCGGCGCGCTGCGCCCCGGCGTGCTGGCGACGGACCTCGCGCTGGTCGTCACGCAGCGGCTGCGCGCGATCGGCGTCGCCGGCGAATTCGTCGAGTTCTCCGGGCCCGGTGTCTCGAGCCTGTCAGCCGGCGAGCGCTCGGTGGTCGCGAACATGGCGCCGGAGTTCGGCTCGACCACCGCGTTCTTCCCAGTCGATGCGCGCACGCTCGACTACCTGCGCGCGACCGGTCGCAGTGAGGCGGCGGTGCGTATCGTCGAGGCGTACTGCCGGCGCGTCGGCCTGTGGTTCGACGACGCGGCGCGGCCGCGCTGCACGCGGGTGCTCGAGATCGACCTCGCGGCGATCGGCATGCATGTCGCCGGCCCGCGTCGCCCGCAGGATCTGATCGGCTACGCTGAAACCGGCGCGGCCATCGCCGCGGTCGAGGCCGCGACACCTGTGAAGGCGCGCGCGCCGACGGCGGCGGCCCTTGCGACTTCGACTTCGACTTCGCCCTCGGCCGCTGGCGCCCGTGACGATGCCGGACGGGGCTCTGGCGAGGCCCGCGCGGGCGCACACAGCGACGCCGGCCAGTCGACCGGCCTGCCGCGCCACCCGATCGCGATCGCCGCGATCACCAGCTGCACCAACACGTCCGATCCGGCCCTGCTGGTCGCTGCCGGCCTCGTCGCGCGCAAGGCGCACGCGCTCGGCCTGCGCGTGCCGTCGTGGGTCAAGACCTCGCTCGGCCCCGGCTCGCCGGCGGCCGCCGACTACCTCGCGCGGGCCGGGCTCGACGCCGACCTGTCGGCACTCGGCTTCGACATCGTCGGCTACGGATGCACCACCTGCATCGGCAACTCCGGCCCGTTGACCGAGCCGATCCGCACCGCGCTGGCGGCGGGCCGCATCCATCCGGTTGCGATGCTGTCCGGCAACCGCAACTTTCCTGGCCGCGTCCACCCCGACCTCGACCTCGCGTTCATCATGTCGCCGCCGCTGGTCATCGCGTTCGCGCTCGCCGGCGACGCCGACCGCGACCTGAGCCGCGAGCCGGTGCAGGTCGCGCCAGACGGCCGCGCCGTTCACCTTGCGGATCTGTGGCCCAGCCGCGAGGAGGTCGTGGAGTTCGTCGAGCGCGGCACCGACGCCGCCGACTACCGGCGCGCGTTCGAGATCGCGAGCCGCAACCCGTCGTGGTACGCGCTCGAGGCGCCGGACACGCCGCTCTATCCGTGGGACCCGCGCTCGACCCAGCTGCGGCGGCCGCCGTTCGCCTCGGCCGACGCCGGCAGCATGCTCGGCCGCTACCGCGCCTACCCGCTGCTGGTCGTCGGCGACGACATCACGACCGACCACATTTCGCCGGCGAGCGCGATCCCGCCCGACAGCGGGGTTGCCGATTTCCTGGTCGCGCGCGGCGAGCCACGCGACGACCTGAACGTGTTCGCCTCACGCCGCGGCAACTGGGAGGTCATGGTGCGCGCCGCGTTCCACAGCAAGACCCTCGTCAATCTGCTGCAGCCCGACGCGCCGGTTGCCCACACGGTGCACGTGCCGAGCGGCGAGGTCCAGCCGATCTGGGATGTCGCCCGGCGCTATCGCGAGGCCGGCGACAGCGTGGTGCTGGTGGCCGGCGAGCGCTACGGCACCGGCTCGTCGCGCGACTGGGCCGCGAAGGGCCAGCGCCTGCTCGGCATCCGCGCGGTGCTGGC
>JBDSAB010000404.1:0-5988 GCA_039922395.1 Caldimonas sp. | reverse complement strand
GGATGTGCAGGTCGCCGGTCTCCATCTCGAGCGCGGTGACGCCGACCACGTCGCCGTCGGCGTCTCGGATCAGGTCGAGCGCCATCCATTCGACGAAGAAATTGGTGCGCGCCTTGACGTTCTGCTGATACAGCGTGTGCAGCATCGCGTGGCCGGTGCGGTCGGCCGCCGCGCACGCGCGCTGCACCGGCTTTTCGCCGTAGTTGGCGGTGTGGCCACCGAACGGCCGCTGGTAGATCGTGCCATCGGGGTTGCGGTCGAATGGCATGCCCGAATGCTCGAGCTCGTAGACCACGTTCGCCGCTTCGCGGCACATGAACTCGATCGCGTCCTGGTCGCCGAGCCAGTCCGATCCCTTGACCGTGTCGTAGAAGTGGTAGTGCCAGTTGTCTTCCGACATGTTGCCGAGCGAGGCGCCGATGCCGCCCTGCGCGGCAACCGTGTGCGAGCGGGTCGGGAACACCTTCGAGAGCACGGCGACAATGAGGCCGGCACGAGCGAGCTGCAGCGAGGCCTGCATGCCGGAACCGCCGGCGCCGACGATGACGACATCGAAGCGGCGGCGCGTAACCGAGGACGTGCGAATCGCGGGGCCTTCCATCACAGCCTCCAGAGGACCTGGACCGCCCAGCCGACGCAGCCGACCAGCCAGACGATGGTGGCCACCTGCAGCGCCAGGCGCGTGCCGAGCGGCTTCACGTAGTCCATCAGGATGTCGCGCACGCCGACCCAGGCATGCCACAGCAGCGAGACGATCGTGATGAACGTCAACACCTTCATCCATTGGCGCGAAAACATACCGGCCCACTTGTCGTAGCCCATCTCTCCCGGCAGCAGGATCTGGACGATCACCACCAGCGTGAAGAGCGCCATCACGACGCCGGTGACGCGCTGGGCGAGCCAGTCGCGCAACCCGTAGTGCGCGCCGACGACGGTGCGCTTGGATCCGAAGGTCTGTGCCATCGCCCCGCCCTTCAGATGAACAGCTTGGCGCCGAGCGCGATCGTCAGGATCGCGGTGGCGATCAGCGTGGCGATTGCGGACCCGCGGCCGAACGCGAGTCCGGTCGCATGGGTCACGTCCATGTAGATGTGGCGCACCCCGGCGATGAAGTGCTGAACGTAGGCCCAGATCAATGCCAGCGCGACGAGCTTGAAGAACCAGCCCGGCAACCCGCCCCAGCCCGCGCTGAAGAGGCTCGTGAACTGGGCGTAGCTGACTTCCGAGGTGATGCTCGCGTCGAACAGCCAGATGACGAAGGGCAGCAGGGCGAACAGCAGCGCGCCGCTGATGCGATGAAGGATCGACACCAGTCCCGGAGCCGGGAGCCGGTAATGCGGCAGCTGCGTGATGTGGATGTTGCGATAGACCGGTCGGTGCTTCACGGTGTCTGCCATGCCCAGCCTTTTGGTTCGTAGGGTGCCTGTCGCATTGTCAACGGACGATTTTATTGCAATGCAGCAGACTCCGCGGGAGGGCCATGCGGCAATGCGCCTGACCTAAACTGTCGCCCGGTCAAAATCGCAAACCTTCACCTATTCTGGAGCAGTCTGATGAGCAAGAAACCCGTTCGAGTCGCCGTCACCGGCGCGGCAGGCCAGATCGGATATGCACTGCTGTTCCGCATCGCCTCGGGCGAGATGCTCGGCAAGGACCAGCCGGTGTCGCTGCAGTTGCTCGAGATCCCCGACGAGAAGGCACAGAAGGGGTTGAAGGGCGTGATGATGGAGCTCGACGACTGCGCTTTCCCGCTGCTCGCCGACATGCAGGCCCACGGCGATCCGACGACGGCGTTCAAGGACGCCGACTGCGCGCTGCTGGTCGGCGCGCGGCCGCGCGGCCCGGGCATGGAGCGCAAGGACCTGCTCGCCGCCAATGCCCAGATCTTCACCGCGCAAGGCAAGGCGCTGAACGCCGTCGCAAGTCGCAATGTCAAGGTGCTGGTGGTCGGCAATCCGGCGAATACCAACGCCTACATCGCGATGAAGAGCGCGCCCGACTTGCCGCGTCGCAACTTCACCGCGATGCTCCGGCTCGATCACAACCGCGCGGCGAGCCAGATCGCCGCCAAGACCGGCAAGCCGGTCGCCGTCATCCAGAAGCTGACGGTCTGGGGCAACCACTCGCCGACGATGTACGCCGACTACCGGTTCGCGACGATCGACGGCCAGCCGGTCAAGACGCTGATCAACGACGACGCCTGGAACAAGGACGTCTTCCTGCCGACCGTCGGCAAGCGCGGAGCCGCGATCATCGAGGCGCGCGGCCTGTCGTCAGCGGCGTCGGCGGCGAACGCGGCGATCGACCACATGCGCGACTGGGTGCAGGGCAGCAACGGCGGATGGGTCACGATGGGCATCGCGTCGGACGGCCAGTACGGCATCCCGAAGGACGTGATCTTCGGCTTCCCGGTGACCACCTCGGGCGGCGAATACAAGCTGGTCGAAGGTCTCGAGATCGATGCCTTCAGCCAGGAGCGCATCAACCTGACGCTGAAGGAACTGCTCGAGGAGCAGGACGGCGTCAAGCATCTGCTGTAACCAAAGGCACTTCGATTCGCCTGCCGAACTGTTGACGGAATCGCCGCTTTCCTCGTGCCCCCACGATGCGATCGGCGTCCGCGCGGCTCGACAATTCGTGCTTCTGAATTGCAAGGCTCGTCCATGACACGTCTTCCCCGCACCCTCGATGGCCTGCTCCGCGTGGCAGCTCTCGGCACGCTGTGTGCATTCGCTGCGACAGCGTCGGCCGCCGAGCCGGCGAAGTCCGTGAAGGCCGCTCCGGCCAAGAGCGCCAAGGCAGCGCCCGCCAAGCCGGTCGAGGCACCCCTGGCCGAGGCCAACACCGAGCAGATCGACGCCGCGGAGCGCGTCTACTACGGCGTCTACGACTGCGAGTTCAACCAGACCGTCGACATCGAGAAGCACCCGAAGCACGCCGCCTACGTCAACGTGAAGACGGGCAAGTCGGCATGGCTGATGAAGCCGGTCCTGTCGTCGACCGGTGCGATCCGGCTCGAGGACACCAAGGGCGAGACGCTGATGGTGCAGATCTCGAGCAAGTCGATGCTGCTCAACGTGAAGACCGCACGCCGCATCGTCGACGACTGCATCAGCCCGAAGCAGCGTGAATTGATCGCGGCGGCGAAAGCCGCGAAGGAGGCCGAGGCGGCAAAGGCCGCCGATCCGGCTGCGAAGGCGCCGGTCGATGCCGCCGCTGCCGCGGCCGCCGCTGCGGCATCGAGCAACTCGATGCCCGCCGCGTCGAGTAGCGTCGCCGCCAACGGCGCAGCAACCGATCCGGCTTCGGCGCCCAAGTAGGTCTTCCTCCAGCAGACCGCCGCCGGACGCGACAACGCGTTCACGGCGGTTTTCTTTTGTGTTCTTGACTCCAACGAAGCGCACGTTCGGACAGTTCCAAATCAAGTTCCAAATCACGTGGTAGTTTCAGAAAAGTATGTATACTTCATGCATACTTTTTGGTCGTCACCATGGAAGCCACCGTCGCCGAGCGCGGTCAGATCACTCTCCCGAAAGCCGTGCGCGACGCACTTGGCCTGACCAAGGGAACGCTGCTGAAGGTCGAGCTCGACGGCGGCCGCATCATCCTCAGCAAGAACGTCGACGACGCTGTCTCGCGTGCACGCGGACGCTTCAAGCTGCCGCCGGGCGTGACCTCCGACGATGTGATGCGCACCCTGCGCGGTCGCGCCCCTGGCGATTCGACCGACGCCTGATCGCCGTCATGATCGCCGTCGACTCCTCGGTGCTGATCGACCTGCTCGGCGACGGCCCACAGGCCGGTGCGGCCGAGGCTTGCCTACGCCAGGCGCTCAGCACCGGGCCGGTCGTCGTCTGCGACATCGTCGTCAGCGAGATCACCGCAGGCCTCGGCCACGGCGCCGAGATCATGGACGTCGTCGAGGAAATGGGCATGCGCTTCGTGCCGGTCGAGCAGCGCTCGGCGATCCGCGCCGGCGAGATGCAGCGGCGCTACGCCGAGCGAATGCGCGCCCGGGGCGAGACCGGTGCAGCGCCGCGCACGGTTCCCGACTTCATCGTCGGCGCGCACGCGCTGCTTCAGTGCAGCGCGCTGATCACCCGCGACGCCGGCTTCTTCCGCGACTACTTCAAGGGACTCAAAGTCATCGTGCCGCAGCCCGCGTGAGCGGCACCCGTCTTGCTTCGACCATCCGCATAACAAACTGGAGGATCACCAACATGCTGCAGGCCTACCGACTCCATGTTGCCGAGCGCGCCGAGCTCGGCATCCCGCCACTGCCCCTCTCCGCCAAGCAGACCGCCGACGTCGTCGAGCTGCTGAAGGCGCCGCCGGTCGGCGAGGAAGCGATGCTGCTCGACCTGATCACGCACCGGGTGCCGGCCGGCGTCGACGACGCCGCCAAGGTCAAGGCGAGCTATCTCGCCGCGGTCGCGCACGGCAGCGAGGCCTGCCCGCTGATCAGCCGCACCCAGGCAACCCAGTTGCTCGGCACGATGCTCGGCGGCTACAACATCACGCCGATGATCAACCTGCTCGACGACCCGGTGACGGCGGAGACCGCCGCCGCCGGACTCAAGAAGACGCTGCTGATGTTCGACCAGTTCCACGACGTGAACGAAAAGGCGAAGGCCGGCAACGCGCACGCCAAGGCGGTGCTGCAGAGCTGGGCCGACGCCGAGTGGTTCACCTCGCGGCCCGAGCTGCCGAAGCGCATCGTCGTGAGCATCTTCAAGGTCGGCGGCGAGACCAACACCGACGACCTGTCGCCGGCGCCGGACGCCTGGAGCCGGCCCGACATCCCGCTCCACGCACTGGCGATGCTGAAGAACCCGCGCCCCGGCATCACGCCGGAAGAAGAAGGCAAGCGCGGCCCGATCCGCTTCATCGAGGAGCTGCGCGCGCGTGGCCATCTGGTCGCCTACGCCGGCGACGTCGTCGGCACCGGCTCGAGCCGCAAGTCGGCGACCAACTCGGTGCTCTGGTTCACCGGCGAGGACATTCCGTTCGTGCCGAACAAGCGCTTCGGCGGCGTCTGCCTCGGCACCAAGATCGCGCCGATCTTCTACAACACGATGGAAGACGCCGGCGCGCTGCCGATCGAGCTCGATGTCAGCAAGATGGAGATGGGCGACGTCATCGAGCTGCGCCCGTACGAGGGCAAGGCGCTGAAGAACGGCGAGGTGATCGCCGAGTTCAAGGTCAAGAGCGACGTGCTGTTCGACGAGGTGCGCGCCGGCGGGCGCATCCCGCTGATCGTCGGCCGCGGCCTGACGGCGAAGGCACGCGCGACGCTCGGCCTGCCGCCGTCGACGCTGTTCCGGCTGCCGCAGGAGCCCGTCAACACCGGCAAGGGCTACACCTTGGCACAGAAAATCGTCGGCCGCGCCTGCGGCATCCCCGAAGCAAACGGCGACCAGGTCGGCGTGCGTCCCGGCACTTACTGCGAGCCGCACATGACCTCGGTCGGTTCGCAGGACACGACCGGCCCGATGACCCGCGACGAGCTGAAGGACCTCGCCTGCCTCGGCTTCTCGGCCGACCTCGTGATGCAGAGCTTCTGCCACACGGCGGCGTATCCGAAGCCGGTCGACGTGAAGATGCACCACGAGCTGCCGGAGTTCATCAGCACCCGCGGCGGCGTCAGCCTGCGGCCGGGCGACGGCGTGATCCATTCGTGGCTGAACCGGCTGCTGCTGCCGGACACCGTCGGCACCGGCGGCGACAGCCACACGCGCTTTCCGATCGGCATCAGCTTTCCGGCCGGCTCCGGCCTCGTCGCATTCGCCGCCGCCACAGGCGTCATGCCGCTCGACATGCCCGAAAGCGTGCTGGTCCGGTTCAAGGGCCGGATGCAGCCCGGCGTGACCTTGCGCGACCTCGTCAACGCGATCCCGCTCTACGCGATCAAGGCCGGCCTGCTGACGGTCGAGAAGAAGGGCAAGAAGAACATCTTCAGCGGCCGCATCCTCGAGATCGAAGGGCTGC
>JBDSAB010000403.1:0-2587 GCA_039922395.1 Caldimonas sp. | reverse complement strand
GCAACTTTCCGGCTCGGACCGTTGTCCTCGTCCATGCGGATCTCGAGCCGGCGCGCCTCGAGGCGGTGCCACGCCATCTGCACCAGCCCCTGGACCGCCTCGCTGACGATCCCGAGGCCGCCCAGCCCCTTGCGGCGCCAGTAGCCGATTTCGAAGCAGCGAGCGTTCCAGTCGATGCGATGCAGCCCCACCGCGCCGAGAACCGGGCCGGCTGCGCCTTCGGAGCCACGCTCGAACATGAGCAGGACGAGGTCCTCGCGCAGCAGAAACTTCGCGTGCATCCGCCGGCAGTAGGCCTCCGAGTCGTCGATGCTCGGCGCCGCCTTGGCCCACGGCATCCAGGGACGCAGGCCCTCGAGGCTGTCGCACACCGCCAGATTGACCGCGGGCCCGTCTCCAGGCCGCGGACAGCGCAGCACGAGGCGCTCCGTCTCGAGGCGCTCGGGCACGTCGAGCAGCAGCGGATCCATCCTGGCCGGCCCTCTGCGATCAGGTCGCGTCCATCACCGCTCGCGGCCGTACCGCGGCCTCGCCGCCGAGCCATTCGGCGTGCGCGTCGTCGGGCGACGGCAGCTCGCGCACCTCGCGAATCGTCGCCCATCGACTGGCCAATCCGGCGAGGATCAACGCGCTGCCCCCGGCCACCGCGAGCGGCACCCGCAGACCGTGGTGCTCCCCCAGCCAGCCGCCGAGCAACGCACCGGGCCCAGCCGGAATCAGGATCAGCCAGCGCATCGTGCTGGTCATACGCCCGAGCAGCGGCGTCGGCGTCACGGCCTGGCGCAGTGCGAGGAAGTTGATGAACACCAGCACCGCACCGCACGAGAACAGCATCAGCATCAGCGCGAACATCGCGACGCCGTATGCGTTCGCCGGCGCCAACGACAGCAGCAGCCAGCCGGCGCCGCAGATCGCGAAGCCGAGCACGAGGCAAGGCCCCGGGCCGACCCGCTTGCTGATGCGATCGCCGAGGACGCTCGCGACGATGGTGCCGAGGCCCATGCCGGTGTAGCTGAGCCCGACCGCCTGTTCGCTCAGCCCGAGGGTGCGCGTGGCGAACAGGATCTGCACGACGATCGCGGCGTGGTGACAGGTCTGCCACGCACCGACCACCAGCGCGAGCGCGACCAGCAGCCGGTTGCTCGACACGAAGCGCACGCCGGCGATCAGGTCACGCCAGAAGCGCCGGGCCACCGGCACGCCCTTCTCGATCCGCTGCGGCGCTTCGTGCACGGTGATGCCGCGCAGGATGAACGCCGAGGCGACCAGCAGAACGGCGTCCACCAGCAAGGCCACCGGCGCACCGACGGCCTTGATCAGGGCGCCGGCCACGCCGGGGCCGGCGACCTCCGAACCCGACGTGGCAAGCGCGTTCTTCGCGTGCGCCTCGACCAGCCGTTCGCGCGCGACGACCTGGGTCAGCACGATCTGGGCAGCACTGCCGGCCACCGTGTAGATCGTCCCGATCACGAGGCCGCAGACGTACAGCCACGACATCGAGAGCCAGCCAAGCCACCACGCGATCGGAACGCTCGCCACCACCAGGGCGAGCATGCTCTCGCCCGCCACGTAGACCGGCAACTTGCGGACGCGGTCGAGCCAAACGCCGGACGGCAGCGAGAACAGCACGAACGGCACCAGTTCCATCGCCGTCAGCAAGCCCATCTGCGTCGGGCTGGCGTGAAGCAGCACCGCAGCGGTGAGCGGCAGCGCCAGCATCGTCACCTGGCCACCGAACGAGCTGATCACGATCGACGTCCAGAGACGCCGATAGGTCGCATCGCGCAGGAGGTCGCCGGCGGGTAACGCCAAGCGCGCCTCCAGCGCTGTCTTCAATCTCTGCAGCCACGAGTTCATGGCTCACCTCTTTCGTTCTTCTCGTCAGGCGCTCGTCGGAGCGGCCTGAGGGGGTCTTGTGGACCCGGTGCAGCGGAGAAAGACGATCGGCTCTTGATCCGCTGATTTCTCAGCGGAGCTTCGGTACGAAGCGAGCGCTGAGGGAGCTAGGGTGCTGCGACGCGGTGCGGACGCACCAGGGCCACAGTGCCGCCGCGACGCGAGCGAAGCCCAATGGCCAGCTCATCGCGCGAGGCGATGCGTGGGTAGCTGGTTGGTGGGTTGCGCATGGGTGGTCGGGCGGGTTTCAAAAAGGGAACGGAATGCTATCAGCGAGTGCGTGGAGGGCGCAAGGCCGGCTGTTCCCGGATCGTTGCTCGGCACCCACTGATCCGCCGCGCGTCAGCTTCGGTAGTCTGCGTTGATCTTGACGTAGTCGTAGCTGAGGTCGCAGGTCCACACCGTCGTGCTCGCCGCACCGCGGTGGAGATCGATCCTCACCGTGATGTCGGATTGCTTCATCACGCGCTGCCCGTCTTCCTCGCGGTAGTCCGGATGTCGGCCCCCGTTGCGGGCGACGTGGACGTCGTCCAGGAACAGGTCGATCGTCGTCTGGTCAAGATCGTCGATGCCCGCATAGCCGACCGCCGCCAGGATGCGCCCCAGGTTCGGGTCGCTGGCGAAAAAGGCCGTCTTGACCAACGGCGAGTGGGACACCGCATAGGCGACGCGGCGGCACTCGCCCTCGTTG
>JBDSAB010000402.1:0-11116 GCA_039922395.1 Caldimonas sp. | reverse complement strand
ATCGCACGCTCGATCAGCGCCTTCTTGAACGCCGCCGACGCAGCATTGACCGCCTCCCCGCTCATCGGGCCGGTCACGAACAGGTCAATCAACTCCTTCGGGATCGACGGCAACGCCGTCATGGCCGACTTCACGGCCTTCGTCTTGCTCGGCATAGATGCTCCTTGTGGTCATGCTATGCCTCACACACGAAATTCCGGACAGGCTCGCCCCGTCACGCGAATCCGGTTGCCAGCCTTGCGAACGCTGCCCTCGAGCACGTAGCGCGCGCCGAGCTTGCGCCCGACCGCCTTCACGTCAATGGCGCGCCCTCTGTAGGCGAAGCTCGAGTTGGGTGCAATGACCGGCAGCCAGCGCTGCATGGCCAACCGCGTCAGGATGTCCGCGGCCAGGCCGTCGGCGAAATACTCCTGCTCGGGGTCGCCCGACAGGTTGGCGAACGGCAGCACCGCGATGGCTGGCCGGTTGCCGAAGCCAGCTACAGGCTGGGAAACATCGATCCCGGTGACGGCCAGCAGCATGTCGACCATTGCCTTGACTGCATACGCCCGCACTGGATCCGCGATGTTCTTGACCTGCTGCTCTCCCTGGTCCTCAAACTCGGCACTGACCTTGCCCTTGACCGCGGTGCGAATAGATTCGGAGACCGTTACGCCACCCGGTTCAGCCAGGCCTTCCAGCCGCGCCGCGATGTTTACGCCGTCGCCATACACCGTACCGTCCGCCTTCTCCATTACATCGCCCAGATGCACGCCGATGCGAAAACGCATTCGACTGGCGTCAGGCACGTCCGAGCTAGCCGTTCCGAGTTCCGCTTGAACAGCGAGGGCCGCTGATACCGCTCCAAAAGCCATCTCGAACACGGCCAACACCGAGTCCCCGGCCATGTCGATCACTCGCCCCTGGCTTGATTCGACATGCGAGCGGAACACCCTGCGCGCGGCGTCCAGCGCAGCGACTGTCGCACGCTCGTCCAGCGACATCAGTCGCGAATATCCCGCCACGTCTGCCGCGAGAATCGCTGCAAGCCGTTGTTTTATTTCGGTATCGCTCACGGACTCGGCCACTTCTCGAGTGCGCTTGACGAAGCATCGTACAGGGATCACGACGGAGACTGGAGTGGCGAGAGTCTGGGGAGGATCAGCGCTGACTGAGAAGCTAAGTTCGGCCGACTCTGTGAGCCTTGTAAACCGACGGGCCGCTATCGGAGTGGCCCACGAAGGACGATTTATGGCCGTGCAGCGACTGTCACTGCGACGTCGAACGCCCTAAACCGGAAGTAGAGTCATGTCATCTAGATCCAGCACCCTTCAGCCGGCTCTGGGCACTACCACCCAAGCGTGAACCTTGCGCTGTCGCGGGCGTTCACTGAGACTTCCGGAAAGCACCTCGATCGAGGGCAAGTGAACTCTCCTGTGCCCAGCATTTCTCGATGAGCCATACGCGCGCGCTGCTCTTGACCGATGTTGTCGACAGCACCCAGCTGTCGCTGCGCGTCGGCGACGCCGACATGGCAAGGTTGTGGCTCTCCCATGACCGTGCCGCACGCGATCTGTTGCCTGTCTGGCATGGGCGCGAGATCGACAAGACCGATGGCATGTTGTTGCTATTCGATACGGCGTTAGACGCGGTGGGCTATGCACTGGCCTACCAGCAGGCGCTGACCCAGCTGGCTTTCCCGATCCAGGCGCGTGTTGGATTGCATGTCGGATCCGTCACGCTCCGCGAGAACAGTCCTTCCGACGTCTCGCGAGGTGCCAAGCCGATCGAAGTCGAGGGGATAGCGAAGGCGACCGCCGCGCGCGTCATGTCAACAGCGATTGGCGGCCAGATCCTCCTATCGGCCGACGCGCGGCAATCGCTTGGTACCAGCAGGGCTCGGCTGCAATCGCACGGATACTGGCGCCTGAAAGGCCTGGACGAGCCAATCGAGTTGTTCGAGATCGGGGACGACCGTGCGGCATTCTTCCCACCGCCCGATAGCGACAAGGCCTACCGCGTCGTGCGCCAGGACGATCTCTGGCTCCCGGTGCGCGAGATCCGGCACAGCCTTCCGGCCGAAGGCGACACGTTCGTCGGTCGTGCCGAGGCGCTGGTTGAACTATCCCGTCGGATTCAGTCCGGCGCGCGCCTGGTGTCTGTGCTGGGGGTCGGCGGCACAGGCAAGACACGCTTGGCGATGCGCTATGGCCGGAGCTGGCTCGGCGAGTTCCCCGGCGGCGTCTGGTTCTGCGATCTGGCGCCTGCGCGCAGCGTCGATGACATCGCAAGTGCAGTGGCGCAGGGTCTCGACATTCCGCTCGGCAGGGACGACCCGGTGGCCCAGATTGGCAACGCCATCGTCGGGCGCGGTCCGTGCCTGGTGATCCTCGACAATTTCGAGCAAGTGGCGCGGCTCGCCGGGCAGACCCTGGGCCACTGGCTGGCTCGCGCGGACCAGGCCCGGTTCGTAGTCACGACACGCGAGGTGTTGGGTTTGGTAGGCGAAGTGGTTTTGGCACTGCCGCCGCTTCTGCCGGCTGACGGCGCCACACTGTTCATGCAGCGGGCCGGGGCGGCGAAGCCGGACTTCCAGCCGAACGCCGAAGAGCAGGCGGCCATTGCCCCGTTGGTTGCACTGCTCGATGGCCTGCCATTGGCGATCGAGTTGGCCGCGGCGCGGGTGCGGGTAATGCCGCCGCGCGTGCTTCTTTCGCGAATGAGCGAGCGATTCAAGGTGCTCGCTTCAAGGGGTGGTCGGCTCGACCGCCAATCGACGCTGCACGCCACGTTCGACTGGTCATGGGATCTGCTACCCCTGCCCGAAAAAGCGGCACTGGCCCAACTGTCGGTCTTCGAGGGCGGCTTCACGCTCGAGGCTGCCGAGGCGGTGATCGACCTGTCGGGCTTTGAAGACGCACCGTGGGCCGTCGATGGAGTGCAGGCCCTTGTCGACAAGTCCTTCGTGCGATCGCGCAGCGACGGCCGCTTCGACCTGCTCGTCAGTGTCCAAGCCTACGCGGCCGAACACTTGCAAACCGAGGCACGCTATGCCGGCAGTGGCCCGGCGGCACTTGTTGCGGCCCAGATGCGGCATGCGGAGTGGTTTGGGTCGCTCGGCCCGCTACGCGCGACCGAGGGGCGCTGTACAGACCTCGACAACCTAGCGAGAGCGTGCAGACGTGCGGTGGACCTCGGCAACGGGGACGCGGCTGCTGGCGCACTGGAGGGCGCATGGGCAGCGCTGGTCCTGCGAGGACCTTTTGGAGTGGGCGTCGAGCTGGCCGAGCTGGTATGCGCGTTGCCGGAGCTGAATGACCGTGCAGCGGCGCACGCCCGGCTGGCGCTCGCCCATGCGCTGGTGATGTGTGGGAGTTCGGCTCGTGCGCGCGAGGTGTACGACAGCGCACTGGTGTGCGCCCGTGCGGCCGGCGATGGGCGCTGCGAGGCGTGGGTTCTGTTTCGGATTGGCTCGCTACACCAGCTCGAGGGACGGATCGACGACGCTCGCGCGCGGCACCTAGACGCTATCCGCATGGCACGGGAGTCGGGCGATCGCAGGCTAGAGTCTTTTGCGGCCAGTGATCTGGGCAATTTGGCGCTCATTGAGGGTCACATGAAAGACGCCTTGTCGCACTACACGCGGGCTCTTGCAGTCGCGCGAGAGGTGGGCGACCAGTACACGCAGGGCAGCGTCCTCGGCAACCTCGGCAAGCTGCATCTCGAGGTCGGTCGCTTGGATGAGGCAGATGCGCGGTTCACAGAAGCGCTAGTGACCGCGCGTGCGGTTGCTCATAGTCGGCTCGAGGGCAACATGCTCTGCAACCTGGGCATGCTGTACCTGGTTCAGGAGCGCCTGGCCGAATCCGAAGCAGCGTCGAGCGCCGCGCTGGTCGTCGCTCGAGATCTCGGCAATGTGCAGCTTGAATCCATCGTACTTTGCAACCTTGGCATCGTGATCGAACGCCAGGGACGCGCCGACGAGGCACTAGCAGAATTCGAGGCTGCCGTACGCCTCGCGCGTGCATTCGGCGATCAGATCTCGGAAGGCCAATTCGCGGGCTACCTCGGGCTGCTGCACGCCCGGCAGGGCCGGCATGACGACGCGCGACATTTTCTCGAGTCGAGTGAGGCCCTTCTGCGCTCGGCGTCCGATGCCTTTGGTTTGGGCGTGCTGCTGACCAGCCGAGCCGAGGCTCATCACATTGCCGGTGACGAAACGGCCGCCGCGATAGCGCTGGCGGCCGCGTCGACCATCGCCGCCGAGGTCGGCGCCAGTCCGGCGTCCGAGATTGGGCTTGCGCTCGCTCGCGTGCGCGGTTTGATCGACCCTCGCTAAGGTGACATCTTGCGACCGAAAAGGCGAGCCGCCAGTAAGCGGTCCGTCACCACTGGCGGCTATTGGCCGGGTCCGGGTCTTCGTGGCGCGCATCGAAACCCGTCGCTCAGAATTCGCAGGCCGATCGCCAGTGGCGGGTTAACGGCTGCTCCGCGTTGTTGCCCTCATGGCCAATTGCGACCTGTGAGGAACGGCAGGTTCTGTGGGAAGCAAAATCAAGGCGAATCGTCTCGAAGCCTCAGTGACGACCGTGCGCTTTGGGGCAGATCCATCGCCCTACTCTCAACTGCGCATCGCCGATCCCGGCTAGCCCGAGCAGCCCGGCCCCGAGGATCGCCTCGCACGCCTTGCAAGGCGAAAACAGGCCCGCTGGCGCTGTCACATTGCTGTCACTGGCTTAGCCCGACACTTCATCGATGGCACGTTCCAGTGCACGTCACGCAACGACTTCAGCGCCCTAGCCACCCGCCCGCAAGGAGAACTCATGCTCTCAAAACCAGCCCTTCGAATCCTTCTCGCGAAAGCAATTGCGCTAGTGCTTGCAACCGCCACTGGAATGGGCGCGGCCCATGCCGATGGCCGCGACGAAGAGGATGACGGAGACAGCTACGCCATCGGCTTGTGGGGCGACATGCCCTACAGCGACGTGCAGGCGCAGACGGGCGTGCCGAACCTGATCTCTGACATGAACTCGCAGAAGCTCAAGTTCACCGTTTTCGACGGCGACTGGAAGGCGGGCAACGCCATAGTCGGCTCCGTCACCCCGACGACCTGCAGCAACGCGCTGTATGCGCAGTCGCTGGCTTACCTCAACACCTTGAGGGCGCCGGCGATGTTCACGCCCGGGGACAACGACTGGACCGATTGCGACCGACCGAAGAATGGCGGCTACAACTCGCTCGAGCGTTTGGACTACGAACGCGCGCTGTTCTTTTCCACGCCCTATTCCCTCGGTATGAAGCGGCTGAAGCAGGACGTGCAGACTGGCGCTCCGTACTGCCTCGGCATTGGCGGCAACTCCGTCCCTTGCGTCGAGAACCGACGTTGGATGGTGGCCAAGGTCGTCTACGTGACGCTCAATGTCCAGGGATCATGCAACAACCTGTGCGACACGGCCCCGGACCCAGCCGAATTCGCGGCGCGCAACGCCGCCAACATCGCTTGGATGCGGGAAGCCTTTGCCTACGCCAAGGAGCGCAAGGCGGCGGCTCTGATGATCATCTCGCAAGCCGACCCCGGCTTCAGCAAGTTCGAGTTCGACGCGCCGCTGCGTGACCCGGTTACGCTGGCCCAGACCGACGGCAAGCCTGACGGATTCCAGGACTTCCTGCTCGCGGTGCGCGCTGCGGTAATCGATTTCCGCCGGCCGGTGGCTTACGTGCATGGCGACTCGCACTACTTCCGCATCGACAAGCCGATGCTTGACGGGCTGGGCAGGCGGCTCGAGAACTTCACCCGGGTCGAGACCTTCGGTGACAACGCAGCCAACGGCAATAACGACGTGAACTGGATCAAGGTGACGGTGGAGCCTCGCAGCCGCGAGGTCTTCTCGTACACGCCGGTGATTGTCCCGGCCAACCGGGTGGCAGTGCCCGCGCCCTGAGCCGGCGGCGCGGCACGTGCTCTCGGGCGCGTGCCGCGCGGTCTCCCACGATTCGCCAGCCAAGGGCCGGGTGAGGCATCGAGATTCAACCGATCAGCCGCGGATCGTCAGCTGTTCACTCAACTGCCTGCCGAACTCGCTGCAGAACTCGTCCGAATCACGGGAGAGTCGCGGTCGCGCATCTGCACACAGCTTCCCTCGCGATCAAATTCCACGACCCCAGCGTGTCGCGCCCAGTCGCAGGCTGGCTCGATGCCCAGTCGGACAACGCGCCTGCTGCTGATGCGATGCAAGGCCGAAGTGCGCCGAGGTCCGACACGAGTTTTTCGCTGAACATTTTCCGGGTCTTCGGCCGAGCCAAAGATTCGCGGCGCATCAACCAGGGAGCTGACCGTGGCCAAGCGCGCCGCGTGTTTCGTTCGAGCGGTACGTCATGGAAGTCGTCGCGGCCGAAGATGCGGCCGCACGTGTCGTTGAAGACACGGGGCCGGTCGTCGCGCTACAGCACGAGGTGCCCGATGCGCTGCGCGGAGGCATGGGCTTCTTCACTGCCGGCAAGGAAGGCGGCTCGCACCTGTTCTTCGACGGCAACGTGTTTCGCCGCAACGACTACGGCGACACGCCTGACTCCGCGGTGTATGCCGACGACGCGTCGATGATCGATTGCCTGCGGCGCTTCTACGACTGGGAGGCGCGACGGGACAGCCATCCGCATCCGAAGCCAGAGTTCGAGGTGTGGCGGTACATCCACGGCGAGTTCCGGTCTCGCTGACGTGCAACGCTTCCCGGCGACTCTGCGCCTGACAGCGATCGCGTCACCGCATCGGACGGTTCACTTTCGTAGAAGTAATACCAGCCCACCAGACGGCTATTAGACGGCTATTAGAGTGGTGCAGATCGTTCCGCTAATCGGAGGCGTCGCGGAGACGGACTCCGTCACGCATCGACGCGACTCTGGAGAAGTTCTCTGATCATCGTCCCAGGGCGTAACGATCGTGAGTGCCCGCGTGCGCCGCGTCGCGCGGCTGGGTTCCCGGCGCAATGTAGTCTTGGAAGGCGCAGTTCTTTTGAGGTGTGCCGTTCGACACAGAGGCCCTTGCACTGCGACGGGACGCCACTTCAGAATGCGCACATCGATTAAATTTCGCCGGGCTCGAACATGCACCCGTTGGAACCTACCCGCCGACCGCCAGGCATCGCGCGGCGGCCTGAGACGCTGGGCTCGCACACGGCAGTGCTGGTCGCCATCTCCGCGGCTGCCATGGCTGCGTGCGCCAAGGTGGGCGAGGACGTGTTCAATCATGAAGCCGCGCCTTTCGACGAACCGATTCGGGCCTGGACGCTGGACCATCAAGAAGTTGCTGCACAGCGGGCATTCCGCCTGGTCACGCAAGTCGGCGCGCCATCTGTGGTTGTTCCGCTCACCGCGGTGGCGGCCGCTTGGTTGTGGCGGCGGCGCGGCATGCCGATCGCCGGCGCCGTCGTCCTCGCGCCAGCAGTCGCGACGGCGCTGTTTCTCGCCATCAAGCGCGTCTATCGCCGTGCTCGGCCGGCAGGTGGAGCGCGCCTCCACGAACTGACCTATGCCTTCCCCAGCGGGCATGCGACGGCGGCGGCGGCGGTTTTCCCTACGCTTGCATACGTCCTGTGGCGCGAGAAATTAATGTCGGCGGAATCCGCTGCAACACTCGGCAGCGTCGCCCCGCTCGCAATCGGCACGAGTCGTGTGTACCTCGACGTGCATTGGGCTACGGATGTGCTCGGAGGCTGGAGCGTTGGCGCACTTGTGGCGGCGCTGGGCGCAGTGGTATACGAACGCGTACGCCGCAATACGCGCGAGCGTGGGCGGCCGGCGCGCTGATGGCGCTACAAGCTCATAGGTGACGTCTGCGCGCGCGAACGGGTCTCGTCGATGCGCTCCTGCCGCGCGTCGAATGCGCGATCCCAACCCGGCTCGAAGCGCTGCGACATCTCTTTGGAGTTAAGGGCATTGGGAACACGTCTCGAAGTGGTAAGTTGCCACCGCCCATGGGACTGAAATGAATATCCAAGGAAAAGCAGTGCGGGGGTGGAGGGCCTTCACCGGCTGGTTGCCATGAGGAGGCGCCGCGGGTCACAACGGCGCTGGGTCTGGTGGCGGCCGGCCTGGGCGTCTTGGTGGTGCCAGCTTCGATGCAGCGCATCGCACTCGACGGCGTAGTCTTTCGCGCGATCGACGAGCGCGCCGGGCTTAAGGCCGTGCTGGCGCTGGGCTGGCGGAAGAACGACGCCTCACCGGCGCTTGCCAACTTCGTTGCACTGGTGCGCAGGCTTGCGGCGGCCGGGTGAGCCATGCTCTGGCGGTGCTAACACAGCGTTCGCCTCCCTCACGTTCTCGTTATGTTGCAACGTCGGCTTCGCGCATTCAAGTCCGGTTTGCGGCGTGACTTTGACTGTGATCGATTACCTGCGCCGACCGGGGCAACCAGTACAGGTCGTCGTCGAGTACGCCGGCAGTGGCATCTCGTTGTACCAATTTCTCAAAAAGGCACAGGATGACCGCTACCGGGCTTTTTACAGCCAACCTAACGGTGACAAATTGGTCCGCGCGTCGGGGGTTTTGCCATGGTTCGAGGCGGGCATCTTCATCCTGGACCGCCCCGACAGAAATGCGTGGGTCGAGCCTTACTTGAACGAGTTTATGAATGTTCCGAACCGCGCCAACGACGATCAGGTCGACAGCTTGGTGCAGTTGCTGCGGTGGAACTTCGCGAGGAACTTGCTGAAGGCGCCATCGGCGGGTCAAGACGGCTCTGGTGCAAATGGCCGACACCGATCGGATACGCTGGCGCGTTGAATGGTCTGTGGGACAGAACATGAGCAAGCTCACGAACTTCGACGAGTTGTTCGAAGGACGGCACTTTGATCGGGACATGATCATCCTGTGCGTGCGGTGGTACCTACGCTTCAAGCTCAGCCTGCGCGACTTGGTGGAGATGATGGCCGAGCGAGCCATCGACTTGTGATGCGTTTCTTCGTCTCGGTCATGCGGTGTTCCCGTGGTTCGTTGCACGTCGCGTGCGACAGCAAGTCATGTGAAGTGTTCGCCCCAAAAGGCAATCGCGCGCACGACGGCCAGCGTGCCCAGCCGGACAAGCGCGACCAGCGCTATGTGCCCCAACAGCGCCGCAGCCAAACCTTTGCAGAAGGTCGCCACCCTGCGACCCGTATAGAACTGCGTGGCCGCCCAGGCGAAGTACAGATACCACGCCAACCAGAAGCCGTTCACCTGTGCCGGCGTCGGCGCGGCACTGGCGTTCAGCATCAACGCCAGCGGCATCGTGACCATCGTCACCACGGTGCGCATCGACAGTGTGTAGGCCACCAGCACCATGTGCTCGGGGAGGGTCAGAGAATCGGTCCGGAAAACCACCGCGCAGAGGGCACCGAGCAAGGGCAATTGCACCAGCAGCAGCAAGTTGAAGTGATGCTGGAGGATGTCGCTCGTCGCTTCACCGAACCCGTCATGCGCCAGCAATTCGTAACCGGCGACATTCACCATCAATGTCGCCGTGCCGACCAGCACGACGAGCATTGCGAACGGGCCGTAGTACCGCCGGCGACGGCCGTCGACATAGTCGCGCGCGATGCGGCCAGGCCGGGTCAAGAGCCCGCGCAGCATGGCCAGCGGGCCGCGTTCGATATTCAGGAACGAGTGCATCGACTCGCGCAGCATGTCGCCGATCGACAAACGCGCGGTGTCGGCGCGCTGGCTGCACCCCGGGCAGAAGCGCGCACCCTCTGGCAGCGCAGCGTCGCAGTTCAAGCAGCGGGTTCCCGGCATCTTGTTCGCGCGTGCCCGGTCACGCGCTGCGCGGCTTGGCGAGCTGCCACCGAAGGTGCGCCTTCACGGTCGGCCACTCGCTCTCGACAATGCTGTAGGCGCAGGTGTCGCGCAGCGTGCCGTTGGCGGCGCGCTGGTGGTTGCGCAACACGCCGTCGAGCATGGCGCCGAGGCGCTCGATCGCGCGCCGGCTCTGCTGGCTGAAAAGGCGGGTTCGGAACTCGACCGCGATGCAGCCCAGGCGCAGGCAGAGACACTGATAGGGGACGCGTCGTAATAAGGCAGGCTGGTATCGCCGCACAGGCCGAAGATGTGCGTCACGCCGTTGAACTGCAGCATGCGAACCAATGCGTCGGCGCCGGTCATCGCTGCACCCTCCTGCCGCTGCGCTGGCGCGGCGCGCCCGTCGCGCACCGCGGGCGCAGTGGGTTCGGGGCTGGCTGTTCTTGGGTTCATGCGCCGCAGCCTACAGGGCCATGCCGTGCAATGGCAGCACCCGCCGCACCGCCGGCAGTTGGCGTATGCGCTCGCTATGCTCGGCCACACGCGGAAATTGCGTGATGTCCACGCCGTCCCCTTTCAGCCAACTGGCCAGCGTGAATAGGTAGGGGTCGGCCACGGTGTAGCCGCTGCCCATCACCCAGGGCCCGCGCAGCACTTCGCGCTCTATCCAGCTGAAGCAGTCACTCATGTTCTGGGCCACCTTGGCCTGTATGGCCTGCTGCGCAGCGGGGTCGTCGGCCCAGCGGTACGCGCGCCGTCGGTGGGCGTGCGCCACGTGAACCGTGGAACACAGGTAGCTGTTCACGGACTGCAGTTCAGCCAGCGCGAACGGGTCGTTTAACGGCGCCAGTTCCGCCTGCGGGAAGGTCTGCGCCAGGAACACCAGCACCGCAGGTGTTTCGGTGAGCACGCCGCGATCAGTGACCAGCGCAGGCACGCGGCCCTTGGGGTTGATGGCCAGGTATTCCGGCTTCGTCTGTTGCGAGGCGGGAAAGTCCAGTCGGATGGCTGTGTAGCTGGCCCCTGCTTGTTCCAGCACGATGTGGCTGGCAAGCGCGCAGGTCCCGGGTGCGTAGTAAAAGCTGAACGTCATTGGTATCTGCCCTTTGAATGGGGTGCGGCTGCGGATGGACGCCCGAAACGGTCGGTGCATCGACACACATCATGGACGCGTGACTGTGCGCCCTTGGGTGTGTCTGTCAAATTGGGTTGCCTCTGAGCGTCGTTCACGAGCGCCCGCTCCTGGCCGCGAGCGTGAATCCGCAGGAGTGCCAGGAAGCTGACGGCCGCCCAGCCGACATGCATCATGTGCTGGACGCGGCCCGGTCCGCCGCAAGAAAGTTGTACCGCCCGACAGGCCGGTCTCGCC